>JAFAHL010000006.1 GCA_019237215.1 Hyphomicrobiales bacterium
GCGAATCGTCCCGCCAACCCCCCTTTTTATAGACGCGAAGATGGTGGATTGGATGCTGAGACCGGTTCGACTGCGACTGTGTCCACCGCCACTGCCCGCAGGGACATCGTTTCTCCATTCGCCTGGCGCCGATCATTTGGGCCAGTAGCTGCATTGTTTTGGCCACCATCCCTGAACGAGCCGACATTCAGCAGCCGCAAGGTCTACGGGCTGAATTTCTTTCTGGGTACGCGGCTTCAACATTGTCCAAATGAGCCTCGAACGGCATGGCGCATTCCTTGCCGAATGGCAACCGATCAGTCTCGGCTCAGTGGGACGAGCGCACGAAGTCGCTCGTCCCGCAGATAGAGCCCGCCCCAGACGAGGATGCCGAAATAGAGACCGAACAGCACGGAGCTAAACATCGGATCCTCGATACGCACCTTGCTGGCGATCGCGCCGCCGAGATATCCCGTAAGCAAGATCGCGCCCAAGATCGACGTTCGCGGAATTGCGTACAGTATCGTGCAGGCAAGACAGATGAACCCCAGCGGACGGATGACATCCAAAGGGTAACCAATCTTTGTCGTTGCCTCGACCACGTGCTGCTCCAGCACGAGTTTTGAGACGCTGTCGAAGAGCAGAAACGCGATCATGAGTCCGCTCATACCCCAGCCGGTCCACTGCATCCATTTCGGGCGTGTGGAGCCTTGCGATTGCAGCGCCATGAGGCCGCCTCCCGTGTGAGGTTGATGAACTGCTTCAGCTATTGTCTTGAACCCTAGACCGTCTCGAGGTCTGCCGCCATGCGATCCGTCCCCATGCTGATCATCTGGCCAAAGCCCATCTTAGCGGCCAAATCGCGATCGGTGATGGAATCGAACAGCGTGACCAAGTTCCACCGCGTTTGCAGTCCGCGTGCTTCCAGCGTGACGCTGTTGAGCGAGGCCGGCGGAGGGGGGATTGCGATTGGCATCCTTGCCGGGGGCCTTGTCCTCGATCAGGATGACGCCCGGCTTGAGTGCCTGCCATTGCTGCGCACGGCGCGCTTGAGATCCGGATACCGTCGCCGGCACGGCGGAATTCAAGGGGTTCAATGGAGACATCCGCGATGATGGGGTAAAACCGTTGACAGCGTGGACCAGGCCCTGCTTTCCACAGGTCGCAACGGATCGTGTAGTCCGTCTCGGCCAAGGCTTGCGGTGGTTCGCGCTCTATGAATTGGTGTTTGCAGTGGCGCTGGCTTGGAGCTACCACCAATTGCTGCGCGCCGAACTCATGTCGCGCCCGAAGCAGAACTGGAGCGAAATTGGGCCAATCCCGTTCACCGCGGCCGCCTCGGGCCGCGTTCCTCGGTCGCGTTCTTCTACGCCTGCGCCCTGCTGTCGCTCTCGGTCACGGCGCTCGTCTTTATCAACAAGGCCTCGGCGCAACACGGCGGGCACGTTAGCGGTTACGAGCGCGCGCCACGCGCTTCGCTGTAACCATCGAGTGCACCCGAGGTCTTTTGGCCAGGCGCCGCTGACGCGATTTGACGCGCGTCGCGCCAACGCACTTGTCAGTCCTTGACTCCCTTAAGTTAATTAGTAAAGTTACTTAAAGAAATGGCGGACCTCCGCAATGGCGCTCTCTATGAGTCACCGACCGCCGCCGCCGACCAAGCCGCTCGATGCGTCGCTGCGTGGCTATCTCGCCACCAACGCCGACATCGTCACTCGCGTCACCAAGCCGGTCCACATGGCCGACATCGGGGCGCTATCGGCGCAGAGCGAACAGCCCATCGTGTTCGAGAACATCGTAGAGAAGCCGGGTTTCCGGCTGTGCGACATTCTGGTGAAGACCCGCCGCGCGCAGGCACGCGCGCTCGGGACCTCGCCGGAGGACTATCTGCGCACGCTCGCCTACCGGCTGCGCCAGCCGGCGCGCGGACTGAAGATCGTCAAGAGCGGTCCGGTGAAAGAGGTGGTGAAGCTACACAACGAGGCCGATTGGACTGAGCTGCCCATCCCCTTCCACAAGGACAAGGACGCAGCGCCGTACATCACCGCAATGAATATCATCCGTGATCCCGAGACCGGCTTTTACAACTCCTGTCACGCGGGCACCCACGTGGTGGGACCGCGCCGCGGGCTGATCAGCTTCGTGACGCCGCATTCGCACGTCATCATGCGCAAATACCGCGACATGGGCATGGACGCGATGCCGATCGCTTTCGTATTCGGCGTGCCGCCGGCATACGAAATCATGGCGAACTTCTCCGGTCTGCACATGGATGCATGGGGCGAGATGGAGATGGTCGGCACGATCATGGACCGTGATATCGAGATGGTGCCGTGCGAGACGCTGGAATTGAATGTGCCGGCTGAAGCCGAGATCGTGGTCGAGGGCCACGTCAACCTGAAGGATAGGTTCAAGGTCGGCGAGGTTACCTCGCCTTCGATGTATCATTTGCCGCATTACGAGGACCTGCCCGAGGTCGAGGTCAGCGCGATCACGATGCGCGGCGATCGCCCGATCTATCGCAACCACCAGACTTGCCCCGACACCGACCATCAGCCCTTGCCCCGGCTCTGTCACGAGGCGGTGCTCTACAATCGACTCAGCGAGATCGGCGTTGACGTCAAGGACGTGCGTTTCCCGACCTGGGGCGCAGCGCTCTCCTGCATCATCCAGTTCAGCTATCCACGCGAGGGGATGGTGAACGATGCGCTGATGCTGGCCATGGGCGCGCCCTGGCTCAACACCAAGCTCGTCGTCGCGGTATCGCCCGACACCGATCTCGACGACCCCGGGGATGTCTACCACGCCATCGCGACGCGCTGCGATCCTGCGCGCGACGTCGTCATGGTGCCGAATACGCGCGGCTCACCCTATGACCCGTCGGCGCGGCCGCTCGAAGGGCAATATCCCTGGCGGATCGTCGGCAAGATGGGGATCGATGCCACGGTCAAAGCGCGCCACGATCCCGCCGATTTCGAACGCGCCTGGCCCCGCAACTGGGGCAAGGTGAAGCTATCCGACTACCTGTGAAGGAGAGCCATCATGGATGCCATCGCTGCGCCCAAGCCGAAGGTTCTGTTCGAAGCCGACCCCTTCATTCCCTATCTGCGCGAGCAGGATTTCGACACTCGGCTCAAGCCCGTGGTCGAGCCCTACAAGAAACGCATGGGCTTCCTGCCGAACGCGCTCAAGCTCTACGCCTATCGGCCGGAGATCGCGGAGACGCTGTGGAAGCTCAACAGCAACATCATGCGCGACCCAAGTTCGACGCTCGACCAATTGTTGAAGCGCAAGCTCGCGGCAGTCGCCTGCGCCACCAACGGCTGCGCCTATTGCACCGCCCACAGCTGCGCGATGTTGAAAAAGCCGAGTGGCCTGGAGTTTGAGGGCTGGGGAGTGAGCGAGGAAGAGTTGCAAGACATCATCACCGGTGCCTACGAGCCGAAGAACGAGATGGAACGCGCTTGTTTCGACTACGTACGCTCGGCCTCCGAGGATCCGACCTCGGTTCCGGACGAGATTTTGCAGCGGCTCAAGCAGCATCTGACACCGAAGCAAATCGTCGAGCTCGCCTGCGTGGTCGGCTTCTGGAAGTTCTACAACACCGTGCACGACAGCCTGCACATCCCCGTCGAGTCGACGCTCCTCGGTGACACCGGATATGTCGATCTCTAAGCTTCCGCGCGCCCGCGCCCGGGTGAAACGGGAGAACGCGGCGGCCTACGTCTTGCCCCCCACCGTCTCTTCCGGCGCGCTGCTCGATAAGGGCTCGGACCGTCGGCTTCGAACGCTTGTCAATGATCTCTTCACGGTCGCAAGCCGGATGGAGATCATTCGTGCGCATCTGGGCCGACGCATGGGACTTAGCGGACCGCAATACAGCGTGCTGATCGCGGTCGCTCATCTCCAGGGCGAACGTGGCGTCAGGGTCGGCACGGTCGCCCAGGCCATGCACGTGTCGAGCGCCTTCATCGCCTCGGAGACCGGCAAGATGGCGCGCCTCGGACTGCTGCTCAAGCGGCCCAATCCGCAGGACCGCCGCGGCGTGCTGCTCACGCTGGCGCCCGCCGGCCGGCTCAAGATCGTCCGCCTCAGCGCCGAGATCCGTGCGATCAACGACACATTCTTCGGCGCGCTCGACGCCGAGTCGTTTGTCGCCTTGTGCGTCGCCGCGCAGGCGCTGGTGAAAGGCTCCGGCAAAGCCGTGCAATACGTCGATATGGTCGAGAGCGAACCATCGTCGGCTCTGAGCGCGGCCGAATGAGAGTCGTACGAGATATGCCGCCGGAATGATCAAGCGCGGCGCGAAAATGCCTTGCGGTCTTTCGCCGATGTGCCAACGTTGAGCGCGGCTCGCGGCGCCGCGCGGTGACTTTCGCCGCTTCCCGCCATTCAGCGGCGAAGTGACGCATGAGGCCATGATCGACAGGGTGCTGTTCTGATCGAGGGCAAGGAACGACCGCCGGGCGCGAGATCGAGGGCATCGCCATTTTCTCCCAGCAGATCGTAAACGGCCTGATGCTCGGCGCCATCTATGCGATGGTCGCGGTCGCATTGACGCTCAGCATCGGCGTTTTGCGGTTCCTCAACTTCAGCATTCCCGGCCTGTTCATGATCGGCGGGATGGCGATGTGGGCGTTGGTGCGCAGCGGGGTGCCGTGGCCGCTCGCGGCTGGCGCTGCCCTCATCGCGGGGGCCGTGGCCTCCCTCGTGGTGGAGCGTTTCACCTGGCGCTGGATGCGCAGCGCTCAGCCTTTCGTGCCGCTGGTGAGCTCGATGGCCTTCCTGCTGCTGTTCGAGCACCTGGCGGTGATCTATTGGGGATCGGAGCTGCGCACCTTGCCGGCGGTGTTCGGGACCGCCGATTGGCGCGTTGCCGGCCTCGTCATCAGCCTGCCGCAGCTCGCCGGCCTTCTCTGCTCGATCGCGCTGATCTGGGCATTGACGCTGGTGCTGGCGCGCACCCGTCTCGGCCGCGGCTTGCGCACGATCGCGGAGGATTCCGACACCGCGCTGCTGCTCGGCGTCGACATCAACCGCATTGTGCCGGTGGTGTTTCTGGTCAGCGGCCTGTTTGCCGCTCTCGCCGGCGTGATTTTCGCGTTGAACTACCGCCAGGTCCATCCGTTCATGGGCGAAGTGGTCGGGCTCAAAGGCATCTCGGCCATGATCGTCGGCGGCATGGGCAACGTTTGGGGCTCGATCGCCGGCGGGCTGATCATCGGTCTGGTGGAGGTGATGTCGATCGGCTATTTCGGCGCCGATTTCGTCGACATCGCGGTCTACGGACTGCTGCTGCTCATCTTGTTCGTCCGTCCGACCGGATTGTCCGCCGGCGCAATCGCCGGGCAGGCGCGCGCATGAGCGGATATCTCGAAGGGGTTCTGGTTCTACTCGCGGTGAACGTGGTGTTCGCATATGGCGGCTTCCTGCCGCTTGCGGCCGGACAGCTCAATCTGGGGCTCGCCGGCTTCGCGGCGATCGGCGCCTATGCGTCGGCGTACCTCAGCAATGTGTTCAAGCTTTCACCGCTTGTCGCCATCCCGTTCGCCGGCGTCGTGGCCGGCGCGGTGGCGCTCATCGTGGCGGTGCCAGTACTGCGCACACGCGGCATCTATCTGGCGCTTGCCACGTTCGCGCTCGGGCAGATCGTGCAAGCGATCATTCTCAATCTCGAAGTGGTCGGAGGGGCAGCCGGCTATCCGGTGGCGGCGTTTATTCGGTTTCCGACCATTGCCGCGGCAGCGGCCATCGTCGTCGCGCTGGTCTGGCTGTTGTTCGCAACGCGCTTCGGAATCGCGGTGACCGCGGTTCACGATGACGAGGGGGCGGCCGACCTCATGGGCATCGACGTGCGCGCCTTCCAGATCGCCGCCTTTGCGCTCGGTTCGGCCATTGCCGGGATCGGCGGCGGCCTTTATGCGCATCACTTCAGCTTCATCGAGGCCCAATATTTCAACATCTCGCTCAGCATCACGATCGTGCTCTACGTGCTGCTCGGCGGCACCCAGACCGTGATCGGGCCGCTATTGGGCGCGGCAGTGTTTACGCTGCTGCCGGAAGTTTTGCGCGCCAGCGCCAATTGGCGCTACGTGGCATTCGCCGCTGCCTTGATCGTGATCATGGCGCTGCGCCCGGAGGGACTGGTCACCGGCGCGCAATTGCGCCGCCTGCTCGGCTCAAATCGAGCCGAACCGCGCCATCGCGCGGTTGCAGCCGGATTGCCAAAGGGGGGTGCCGGGTGACGACGGCCGACCCCATCCTTCGTCTTGAATCCGTCAGCAAGCGTTTCGGCGGCTTGCGCGTGATCGAGGATTTGAGTCTCGCCGTCAGGCGCGGCGTGCGCACGGCGCTCATCGGCCCCAACGGGGCCGGCAAGACGACGGTCTTCAATCTGATCACCGGCGTGTTCGCGGTCGATGCCGGGCGCATCGTGCTCGACGGCGCAGATATCACCGCCACTCCCTCGCGGCGGCGCATCGGCCATGGCATCGCGCGCAGCTTCCAGAATATCCGCCTGATGCCCCACCTAAGCACGCTGGAAAATGTCATGGTCGGGCAACATTGCCGCAATCGCGGCTTGGGCGGCGTATTGCAGCCGGTCAACCTCGTGCCACACAACCGCTGGCGCGAAGCAGCGCGCGCGGCGCTCGCGGATGCGGGATTGATCGAACACGAGCGCTCGACCGTGGGCGGCCTTCCTTATGGCGTGCAGAAACACATCGAGCTGGTGCGCGCGCTGATGGCGCAGCCGCGGCTGCTCTTGCTCGACGAGCCCGCCGCCGGTCTCAATCCGGCGGAAACCGAGGCACTACAGGCGCAGCTCGAGAAAATCTGTAGCGCTGGCGGCCCCACCTTGCTGGTGGTCGAGCACGACATGCATTTCATCGAGGCGCTGTGCGAGGACGTGATCGTTCTCGACTTCGGGCGCAAGATCGCCGAGGGTAGCCCCGAGGATATCCGTCAGAACCCCTTGGTGCAGGAGACTTATCTCGGCGCGCCCGTCGTCGAGCCGATGGAGCGGCACAGTGCAGCTCGAAGTGCATGAACTCGAGGTCCGCTATGGCCGCGTGCACGCGGTCCGCGGCGTCTCCGCAACGCTCGACCGGGGCGAGATCGTGGCGGTGCTGGGCGCCAATGGCGCCGGCAAATCGTCGCTGTTGCGGGCCGTGCTCGGGCTCGCCAGGCCGTGCGGCGGCACCGTGATCTTCGACGGCCGCGACATCACGCAGTGGCCGACCAGCGTCCGCGTGCGCAGCGGGCTCATCCTGGTGCCCGAGGGCCGTCGCATCGTAATGACGCTCACCATCCACGAGAATCTCCTGATGGGCGCGTTCCACCGGCGCGATCACCGCGCGGTCGCTGCCGAAATCGGCGACATCTACGAGCGCTTTCCCAATTTGGCGGCGCGCCGGCACCACCCAGCGTCGGTCTTGTCGGGCGGCGAGCAGCAGATGCTGGCGATTGGGCGCGGCCTGATCGCTCGGCCGAAGGTGATGATGCTCGACGAGCCATCGCTGGGATTGAGCCCGAGGCTGTCGAACGAGGTATTCGCTCTGATTCGCGAGCTCAATCGGCAGGCCGGGCAGAGCATCCTGCTGGTTGAGCAGAACACACAGCGTGCGCTCGAGCTCGCCGACCGCGCCTACGTGCTCGAACTCGGACGGGTCGCGATGGGAGGCCCGCCCGAACGCATTCTCGCCGGCCAGGCGCTGCAGGCCGCCTATCTCGGCCACGGCCGCGCATCCGATCGGCGTGGCGACGCGCGCACGACGTCGGCAACGTGAGCGACGATCGAACTCGATCACACAGAGGAGAAGCACCATGAACACCGGATCGACGGGGGCCATCCTGGCAGCGACACTGGCGGCGCTGTGGGCCGCGAGCGCGGCCTGCCAGGATCTTCCGCTTGGTTATCTGCCCTCGGGCGCAGGGCCGTTTGCGACATTCTCGAAGACCAACGAGATCGCGGCGCAGATCGCCATCGACGAGATCAATGCCGCCGGCGGCATCGGCGGCAAGAAGCTGCGCATCGTTGCTTTCGATACGGCCGGCAAGCCCGATCAGGCAGTGGTTGGCGTGCGCAAGCTCGCCGACGACGACAAGGTGCTGGCCGTCATCGGTCCGCTGAGCTCGAGCGAATGCCGGGTGGTGTTTCCGGCCGGCGACCGCGCCGGCATCGTCTCGATGTCCATGGCGTCGTCGGCGCCGAAGCTGGCCGAACCGTTCCAATATGCGTTCCGCAATACCTCGGACGAGGGCTACATGTTTGAGCGCGTCATGCGCGCGCTCAAGCAGAACAACCTTGCGACCGCGACCGGGGCCGTCGCCTATGCCACCGACGACGTCATTTCCAAGGTCATGGGCGAGAACGTGTTGCCGGGCATCATGAAGAAGTCCGGCACCGACGTGAAGCTCAGCGTCACATTCCAGACCCAGGCCTTCGATTTCGCGGCCCAGGTCTCGCAGCTCCTTGGCCAACCGACCGATTTGATCGGAGTGGGCTCCGGCCCGGAACCGGCCATTCGTCTGGCGCAGGAGTTGCGGCGCCAGGGCCACAAGGGCCGACTCGTTGCCGGCTCCACCATCGCCGATCCGGAGCTCGGGCGGCAGATGGGCAAGGCCGGGGACGGCACAACTATCCCGACCACGTTCTACGCCGACCTCAACGACCGCGCCAAAGCCTTCCAGGGCGAATTCGCCAAACGTGCCAAGGCCGCCGGGCTCGACCGCACGACCGCGGCGCAATTCGACGCAGCAACTTATGACATCGTGTTGTTCTACGCCCATGCGATGAAGCAAGCCAAGGTCACGGGCGACCCTTCCAAGCTCGCAGCCGAGCGCACCGCGATCAAGGGCGAGCTGCGCAACATGAAAAATTTTCCAGCGCTCGAAGGCGCGATCTCGTTCGGATCGAACGGCGATGCGCTAAAGCCGGTCTACGTGATCCAGTTGCAGGACGGCAAATGGACGTTGATCGGCCAATTCCCTCCGGAGTCGTAAGCTCGAACCGGCGGCGGTGGCATGCGCCGTCGCCGCCGATGATAGCCTGACGGATAACGTCAATGCTCGAGCAGGAGCGAGCCGAAGCCCTCCATCTTGTCGTCGATGCCGTTCTGGCGGAGCGACCACCAATAGATGCAGGTGTTGATCGCGAGCACCGGCTTGTCGAGCCAGAACTCGGCGATGCCGGCAAGCCGCGCCATTGCGAGATTGGTGCCGACTTGGATGACGGCGTCGACGTCCGGTCCGTTCACTTCGAGGATGGCGTCGCGCAGCTCGCGCTCCGCCACATGCGCAATCAGCACGGGACTCGCGCATTTGAGCCCTTTCAGGCGCACGACCTCGAAACCACAATCGGCAAAGAAGCGGCGGACCTGCGCGTCGCCAACCGGCATATAGGGTGTGATCACGCCGATGCGCTTCGCCCCGTAGCGCTGCAACGCCGCGCGCGCCGCGTCCGAGCCCATCGAGACCTTGACGCCGGCCCGCGCCTCGACCCGCTGGTGCAGGTGCTTGCTGCCCTCGAGCCCGTCCCAGAACGTCTCCGACGACATGCCCATGATCAGATAGTCGGGCTCGCACGTCATCACGTCGTCGACCGCTTGCAACATCTGCTTGCGAATGTTCTCCATCAGCTGATTGAAATCGTCATCGTTGCGGATCGGATCGTTGGGGATATGGATGCGGCCGAAGTGATTGGTGACGCCGCGCGGCCGCATGGCTTCGAACTCCGGCTGCACGGAGGTGTTGGTCGAAGGCGCGATCACGCCGAATTTCTTGCGGAAGCCGAGCGCGTCGGTCATGGGGCGAAAGCTTGCCGCAGATCGCAGGCAAAAGACAATGGTGCCGTCTTCGCTTGCGGCCCCGGGCCGAAGCAGGCCGAGGGCGCCACCGTTGCGGGTCGGGCCGCTGCCCGCGGCCGTCCGGCATGCTAGAATTCTGAGGCCACACCCAGGAGCGGACGATGCTGCGCACCGGTAAGGAGCACCTGGAATCGCTGCGCGACGGCCGCGTCGTCTATATCGGCAGCGAGAGGGTCGACGACGTCACCCACCATGCCGCCTTTCGCAACGCCGCTGCGACGGTCGCCGCCCTCTACGACATGAAGGCGGATCCAGCGAACCGCGACAGCCTGACTTATGAGGAGGATGGCGGCCGCCACTCGATCTACTTCCTGCGCCCGCGCACGCGCGAGGACCTGCAGCGCCGCATGCTAGGGCACCGCCGGATCGCCGACGCGACCTTCGGCATGTTCGGCCGCTCGCCCGATCACGTCGCCTCCTTCGTCACCGGGATGGCGATAAAGCCCGACGCGCTGCCGGCGCCGTGCGCGCATGCCGACAATCTCCTGCGCTACTATCGTCACCTTCGCGACAACGACGTGTATGTCGTCTACGCGGTGTTGCCGCCGCAGGCGGCGCGCAACCCGGAATTCTACGAGCGGCAGAACCTTCCGGTGCCGACGCTGCGGGTGGTGCGGGAAGCAGACGACGGCGTTGTGATCTCGGGCATGAAGATGCTCGCGACCGGCGCGCTCTACGCCAACGAAATTTGGATCGGCAACGTGCTTCCGCTCGCGCCGGACCAGAAGAAAGAGTCGATCACCTGCGCCGTGCCGTGCAACGCGCCGGGTCTCACGCTCTGGTCGCGCAAGCCGGCGGTGCTCGGCGCCACCTCGGAGTTCGATTCCCCGCTCGCCTGGCGCTACGACGAAAGCGACAGCATGGTGCTGTGCGACCACGTCAAGGTGCCGTGGGAGAAGGTCTTCGTGCACGACGACGCGGTGCTCGCGCGGGACATCTACATCAAGACGCCGAGCCATTGCTTCGGAAATCACCAGTCGAACGTGCGCTACTGGTCGAAGATGCGTCTTCTGCTCGGCCTGTGCAGCAAGGTTGCGCAGGCGACCGGCGCCGATCAGGTTCCCGCCGTGCGCGAAACCCTCGGCAAGATGGCCGCGGTCGAAAGCACGATCGGCGGGCTGGTGCACGGACAGATCAACGCCTGCGAGCATTGGCCAGAGGGATACGTCTGCTTCAATCGCCGCTTCATGTATGCGGGGCTCGACTGGTGCACGCAGAACTACAGCAAATTCATCGACGAGCTGCGCGAGCTCTGCGGCGGCGGCGTGTTCCAAATGCCGGCCGACATCTCGGTCATGGATGATCCCGACCTCGCCCGGCAGTTCGCGACCTTTTGGCAGACGCCGCAGGCCGACGCCGTGACCCGCATGAAGCTATTCAAGCTGGCGTGGGACATGGTCGGCTCGGAGTTCGCCGGCCGCCACCTGCAATACGAGAAATTCTACGCCGGCGCCGCCTTCATCATCCGCAATCATTCGTACCGCGAAACCGATTGGGGCGAGTTCAACAAGCTGGTCGAGGACTTGATGGCGAGCTACGACTATCCGGTCGAACGACAGACGACCGATGCCGGATTATCCGTCCTGCGTCGCCAGTCTTCCGCCCGCTGACCCTCACGCGCCTCCGTTGCCGGCGAGCTCGGCCCTTTCCGGCCCGACCGCGCGGAACCAGACCGCGTGGGGATTGCAATCCAGCACCGCGGCCACGTCGATGAGGTCGACCGGATCGTCATGGACGAGGCATTCGCCCTGCTGCACGAGCTTCTCGACGAAATGGCGCAAACGAAATTTTTCGGTATCGATCATGAAGATGCTTTCCAGTCGATCGCGTACAGCGTGTCGGGGGATCTTAGCGGGCGGACGTGGAGGGGTCCAGAAAGGCGCGCCGTTACGAAGAACGTGATGCGCCGGTCATCGCCTGCAGACTTTCGGGACGGCCATAGAGATTGTCGATGCGGTCCCAGCGGTCGTAGTGGACGAGCGCTTTGAATTCCTCGAAGCCCATGCCCTGGTCACGCAGCGCGAAGGTGCCCGCGCGCATGTCCTCGAGCACGATCTTCATCGCCTTGGCCGCGTGCATGATGGTTTCGAGGCCGAAGCAGATCGCGTTGAATCCGAGCTGCTCGAATTCCTTGGGCGAGAGGATCGGAGTGCGCCCGCCAACCAGCGGATTGGCGAATTGCGGTACGTCGAAACTGCGCGCAACGCGTTCGAGCTCCTCGAGGCTCTCCGGCGCCTCGACGAAGATCGCCTCCGCGCCGGCGTTGATGTAGCGCTCGGCGCGCCGCAGCGCCTCGTCGAGGCCGAGCACGGCGCGCGCGTCGGTGCGCACGCAGATGAGCGTCTCGGTATCAAGCCGCTCCGCCATCGTGGCCCTGATCTTGGCCTCCATGATTTCCGCCGGAACGACTTTCTTGCCGGCCATATGACCACAGCGCTTGGGCCAAGCTTGGTCCTCGAGAAAGACCGCGCTCGCACCCATGCGCTCGTAGCTTTGAACGGTGTGCACGGCGTTCTTGACGTCGCCGTAACCGTCGTCGATGTCGACCAGCACCGGCACATCGCAGGCCGCGATGATGTCGCGTACCGCTGCCGCGATGTCGGCGAAGCCCTTGAGGCCGATGTCGGGCACGCCATAGCGCGCACCGGCGACCGGGAAGCCGCCGACGAACATGGTGTCGAATCCGGTCCGCTCGATCAGCAGCGCGCTCAGGGCATCGTAAGCGCCGGGAACGACGAGCAATCGCCGCTCCGCGACGGCTCGCTTGAGCGCCTGGCGGAAACTTCTTCGACGGCTCATGGCGATCTCCTATTGCCGGGCAGCGCCGGCCTTACCGTCGGCTGCCGGCTTGGCATGATAGGCCGACATGGTGCGCCTGCGCAGCGCATGATTACCACGGCCGGATCGCTCACGGATCGGCTGCTCAAGCCGGTGATATCTCAGATGAGATGGGCGCTCGGTGAAGTACCGAGCACCCGCCTCACGCGTCGCGCCGGAAGCCGCTATACTTGATCGTTATGTCGTGACCGCGCCGGCTGCGGAATGGTATGTCGGCGAAATCGCGTTCAATCGGCTAGTCTGCCAATTGGCAGCGACCACCAGAGTGACCGGGACCATGAAGCTCTTCGAGTGCCAGAATTGCGGTCAGCCGCTCTATTTCGAGAATACGAAGTGCGAAAGCTGTGGCCTGCGGCTGGGCTATCTGCCGAAGCAGGAAGTCGTCACTGCATTGGAAGCGGTCGATGGCGTCTGGAGCGCGCTCGCGACGCAGGGGGAGCGCTATCGCCTTTGCGGCAACGCCGAGCACGATGTCTGCAATTGGCTCGTGCCCGCCGAGGATGCCGAAATTTTCTGTGCGGCCTGCCGCCATAACCGCACCATCCCCGATCTCGCAAATCCCGAGAACCTCGTGCATTGGCGCAAGATCGAATTCGCCAAGCACCGGCTCTTTTATACGCTGCTGCGGCTGCGGCTGCCGCTTGCAACCAGATCGGAAGATCCCAACGGTCTCGCATTCGATTTTTTGTCGAACCCGGGCGGCGGTGGTGAAGGCCAAGCGCCGGTCATGACCGGCCACAGCGGCGGCCTCATCACCCTCAACGTGGCGGAGGCCGACGCCCCCGAACGAGAACGCCAGCGCAAATCGATGGGCGAACCCTACCGCACGCTGCTCGGTCATTTCCGGCACGAGATCGCACATTATTACTGGGATCGTCTGGTTGCGGACTCCCCCGCGATCGAGGAGTTCCGGCAACTGTTCGGAGACGAGCGCGAGGACTATGGGGCAGCGCTGCAGCGGCACTATGCCGACGGTCCGGCTCCGGATTGGGCGGAGCGCTTCGTCACCGCCTATGCCAGCTCGCATCCGTGGGAGGATTTCGCCGAAACGTGGGCGCACTATTTTCATATGGTCGATACGCTCGAAACCGCGTTCGCGTTCGGTCTGCGGTTGCGGCCCAAGGTGGCCAAAGGCGCCGGCCTGGCCGCCGCGATCGACTTTGACCCGTATGTCGCCGAGATGGACCGGATCATCGACGCCTGGCTGCCGCTGACGTTTGCGGTCAATTCCATTAACCGCAGCATGGGCCAGCCAGATCTCTATCCATTCGTGCTGGCCCCGGCGGTGATCTGGAAGCTGACTTTCATCCACGATCAGATTCACGCGGTAAACGCGGATCGGGTGCGCGATTCAGAACACAACGCGATACGCGCCATCGTCGCCGGGCTCAAACGCGCAGTTGGCTCACCGCAAGTCCCGGGCTGAGGCGATATTGAAGGGAGCGTTGTCGAGATTTTGCGGGCGTCGGGCGTGGGACTCGATCGGCTCGCTCATGCGTCGGAAGCGCAAATGGGTACGCTGTGGGCGCCGCGCCGGCCCAAAATTTGCATCAGAAATTGCATGATATTCAGGTGGCCTTAGGTCCGTAGAGCCGCGTATGTCGATCCTCGCCAGCCTCCATCACGTCACACGCTACCGCTACGACCGGCCGGTCAGCCTCGCGCCGCAGGTCATTAGGCTGCGCCCGGCCCCCCATTGCCGCACGCGGATCGAAAGTTACTCGCTCAAGGTGACACCGACGCAGCACTTCGTGAACTGGCAGCAGGATCCGAATGGAAACTGGCTCGCACGCTTCGTCTTTCCGGAGAAGACTCGCGAATTCACCATCACGGTCGATCTCATCGCCGACATGGCGGTGATAAATCCGTTCGATTTCTTCGTCGAACCCTTCGCGGAAACTTTCCCGTTCGCCTACCCCGCCGAGTTCGCCGAGGAGCTTGCGCCTTATCTTGATGCCGAGCCGGCCGGCCCGCGGCTGTCGGCGTTCCTCGCCTCGATCTCCCGCGATCGTAAAAATACCGTCGATTTCCTGGTCGAACTCAATCAACGTCTGCGACGCGAAATCCGCTATCTCGTCCGCATGGAGACCGGCGTGCAGACGCCGGAGCAAATGCTCGCGGAACACGCGGGCTCGTGTCGCGACAGCGCATGGTTGCTGGTGCAAATCTTGCGACACTTGGGGCTCGCGGCTCGGTTCGTGTCGGGCTACCTCATTCAGTTGCGGCCCGACATGCCCTCACTCGACGGGCCGGCTGGGGCGGCGCAGGACTTCACCGATTTGCACGCCTGGGCCGAGGTCTACGTGCCGGGCGCGGGCTGGATCGGACTCGACGCCACGTCCGGGCTGTTATGCGCCGAAGGTCATCTGCCCCTCGCCGCCACACCGCATTTTCGCGCCGCGGCCCCCATCAGCGGTGGGGTCGAGCCTTCGGAAGTGGCCTTCTCGGTCGACATGACGGTCACGCGCGTCGCGGAAAAGCCACGCGTGACCTATCCATTCTCCGACGAAGCTTGGGCGAGGCTCGACGCGCTGGGCGAAAAGGTCGACCGGGACCTCGCGAGCGACGACGTCCGCCTGACCATGGGCGGCGAGCCGACCTTCGTTTCGATCGACGACTATCAATCGGCGGAATGGAACACCGCCGCGCTCGGCCCGACCAAGCGCACCCTTGCCGACGAACTCATTCGCCGGTTGCGCCGGCGCTTTGCGCCGGGCGGCCTTCTGCACTATGGCCAAGGCAAATGGTATCCGGGCGAGCCGCTGCCGCGCTGGGCGTTCGCGCTCTATTGGCGGCGCGACGGCAAGCCGATTTGGCACGACGACGCGCTCGTTGCGCCGGAGACCATCACCCATCGGCCGCTTGCCGATGACGCGCAGCGATTCACGCAAGCGGTGGCCGCCCGTCTCGGGCTCGGCACCGACTACGTGCAGCCCGCCTTCGAAGACCCCGCCGCGCGCATGCTCAACCAGGGCGGGCTGCCCGAGAATGTCGATCCTGGCGATCCTAAGATCGATGATCCGGTCGAGCGCGACCGCATCATGCGCGCGTTCGAACGGGATCTCGGGGCGCCGGCCGGTTACGTGCTGCCGCTGCAGCGTTGGACAGCGCAAGCATCACCCGGCTGGGTCAGCGAGATGTGGCAGACGCGGCGGCGACGCCTGTTTCTGGTACCGGGGGATTCGCCGATCGGATTTCGCCTGCCGCTCAGCGCTTTGCCGCATCTGCGGCCGGTCGATTACCCGCACCTCGTGCCCGCCGACCCAATGGAGGCGCGCGGCGAGTTGCCCGATCCAGACCCGCTGGCACAGATCATTGCCCATCGCAGTGAAGACGCCGCCGCCCGCGCCAAGGTGCTCGATGTTCCCCCCGGTCGAGGCGCGCCCGCGCCAGCGGTCGCGCCCGCGTCTGGATCGCGCATCCCAGTCCGTACCGCGCTGACGGTCGAGCCGCGCGATGGACGGCTTTGCGTGTTCATGCCGCCCCTCGAACGGCTGGAAGACTATCTCGAGCTCCTTGCAGTCGTTGAAGCGACCGCCACCGAGTTCCATATGCCGGTCCATGTGGAAGGCTATGAGCCGCCGGCCGACCCGCGCCTGAACGTCATCAAGGTGACGCCCGATCCAGGCGTCATCGAGGTCAATGTCCAGCCCACCGCGACGTGGCGCGAGGCCGTCGAACTTACGCACACGCTCTATGAGGAAACGCGTCTCTGCCGGCTCGGCACCGACAAGTTTATGATCGACGGTCGCCACGTGGGTACGGGCGGGGGCAATCATGTTGCGTTGGGAGGACCGAGCGCGGCTGACAGTCCCTTCCTGCGTCGACCCGACTTGCTCAAGAGCCTGATTCTGTACTGGCAGCGGCATCCCTCGCTGTCCTACCTGTTCTCCGGCTTGTTCATCGGCCCGACCAGCCAAGCTCCGCGCGTCGACGAGGCGCGGCACGACCAGCTCTACGAGCTCGAGATCGCACTGGCGATGGTGCCGGCGCCGGGCGAGGGCGAGCCGCCGCGACCGTGGCTGGTCGATCGCCTGTTTCGTAATCTTCTCGTCGATGTCACCGGCAATACCCACCGCGCCGAGCTCTGCATCGACAAACTGTTCTCGCCCGACGGTCCAACCGGACGGCTGGGCCTGGTGGAGTTCCGCTCGTTCGAAATGCCGCCGCACGCGCGCATGAGCTTGGCGCAGCAGCTGCTCTTGCGCGCCCTGGTCGCTTGGCTCTGGCGCGAGCCGCAGCGCGGTTCGCCGATACGTTGGGGTACGGCGCTGCACGACCGATTCATGCTGGAACACTTCGTTTGGCGGGACTTTCTCGACGTTTTGGAAGCTCTCCGCGGCGCCGGCTATCACTTCGATCCGCAGTGGTTTCATGCCCAGCGCGAGTTTCGTTTTCCGTTGTATGGCGCAGTCACCTACGGCGGCGTCAGGCTTGAATTGCGACACGCGCTGGAGCCGTGGCACGTGCTGGGCGAAGATGCGACCGCTGGCGTCACCGCGCGCTTCGTCGACTCATCGGTCGAGCGGCTGCAAGTGAAGGTCGAGGGTTTCAATGCCGGCCACCATGCCGTTGCCTGCAACGGGCGGCTCGTTCCGCTGACGTCAACCGGCCGGTCCGGCGAATACGTCGCCGGCGTGCGTTTCAAGGCGTGGAAGTTGCCGGCGGCGCTGCATCCGACCATCGACGTCCATGCCCCGCTCAGCTTCGATATTTTCGATCGCTGGAGCGGCCGCTCGCTGGGGGGCTGCGTCTACCACGTTGCCCATCCGGGCGGACGCAACTACGAGACCTTGCCGGTCAATTCGTATGAAGCGCAGGCGCGGCGGCTGGCGCGCTTCCAAGATCTCGGCCATACGCCGGGATTGTTCGGCTTGCCCGGCGAAGAGCGGGCGCTCGAATATCCGATGACTCTCGACCTGCGGCGTCCGACTCATGTCTCATAGCCGCATGGCTGGCCAACGCGACAGCGCGTCCGAGCAGGTGGACATCGAGCCGCTGCTATCGGGCTATCGTCCGCCGCCGGGCACCTTCGACGAGATGGTGGACCGCGAGGGGCGCGTGCGGGCCCATTGGCAGCCGCTGCTGGCCATGCTGGCGCGACTAGGTCCAAACGAGCTCAGCCGGCGCTTCGCCGCCGCCGATCGGCACCTGCGCGATTCCGGGGTCTTCTATCGCGTCTACGAGGATGCATCAGGGGCCGAACGGCCCTGGCCGCTGAGCCATATGCCGCTCCTGATCGACGGGGCGGAATGGCAGGCGCTCAAGGCCGGACTCGTCCAACGCGCGGAACTGCTCGAGGCGGTGCTTGCCGATGCCTACGGCCCGGCCAATCTGGTGCGCGAGGGCAGACTGCCGGCGGTCGTTATTGCGGGCAATCCGGAGTTCCTACGGCCGCTGGTCGGGGTCGCGCCGGCAGGCGGCGCGCATCTGCGGTTTTATGCCGTCGACGTCGGGCGTTCGCCCGGTGGCCATTGGTGGGTGCTCGGCGACCGCACCCAAGCGCCCTCGGGCGCCGGCTATGCGCTCGAGAACCGCCTCGCGCTGTCGCGCGTCATGCCCGAGGTCTATCGCGGGCTCAAGGTCGAGCGGCTGGCGCCGTTCTTCCAAGCTTTTCAGGCCGAGCTTTCCGCGCTCAATCGCCAGGATGATTCGCGGGTCTGCGTGCTCACGCCGGGGCCCATGAATGAGACCTATTTCGAGCACGCCTATCTCGCGCGCTATCTGGGCTTCCTGCTGGTCGAAGGCGAGGATCTGACCGTCCGCGAGGATGGCGTCTTCATCCGCACGGTGTCCGGCCTAAAGCGCGCCGAAGTGCTGGTGCGGCGGCTCGACGCCGACTTCGCCGATCCGCTCGAGCTCAATGCGCGTTCGCGGCTTGGCGTGCCCGGCTTGGTGCAGGCCGTGCGCGACGGCACAGTGGTGATCGCCAATGCGCTCGGCTCGGGCGTGGCCGAGGCGCGGGCGCTGTTGAGTTTTCTACCGGCGTTGGCGCCGACCGTGCTCGGCAGCGACCTCACCTTGCCCAACGTTGCAACCTGGTGGCTCGGGCAGACGCGCGCGCGCGACGAGATCGTCGATCGGCTCGACCAGATGGTGATCGCATCGGCCTTTCTCGGCGAGCTACCGGGCCATGGCGAACGACGCGAAGTTCTCGGCGCGATGCTCGAGCCGCAGGAGCGAACGCGCATCCTGGAGCAGATTGCTCACCGCGGTATCGACTTCGTCGCCAAGGAAGCCGTCACGCTTTCGACCACGCCGGTCTGGCACAACGGCCGGCTGGAGCCGCGCCCGTTCACGCTGCGGCTGTTCCTGGCGCGCACCAGCGATGGCTGGCGAGTAATGCCCGGCGGCTTCGTG
Source organism: Hyphomicrobiales bacterium (assembly GCA_019237215.1). Classification (GTDB taxonomy): domain Bacteria; phylum Pseudomonadota; class Alphaproteobacteria; order Rhizobiales; family Xanthobacteraceae; genus VAZQ01. The sequence continues at coordinate 19,044 of JAFAHL010000006.1, forward strand.
CGGGTTGCGGATGACATCGACGCGCGCGCGGTGAGCCTGCAGCGGGGCGGGAGCACGGGCGATGCGTGGGTTCTCTCGGACAAGCCGGTCGCCGAGACCACGTTGTTGCCTGCGCCGGATCGAATCAGCATTACGCGCGGCACGGGACCCTTGCCGAGCCGCGCTGCCGCCAATCTATTTTGGGTCGCTCGTTACGTGGAGCGCGCCGAGGCGACGCTTCGGCTTGTGCGCGCATTGGTCAGCCGAGTCAGCGACAGCGACGAGGCCACCACGCGGGTAGTCGTGCAAATCTGCTCGCTGCTGCGAGCGTGGGATGCCGTGCCGAACGACCTGCCGCATGTCAGGCCGGTGCTCGTCGCCTCCGCCACATTGCAAGGCAGCGACCTCGAAGGCGCGCTTCCCTATCTTGTCGGCGCCGCGCAATCCGCCGCATCGGTGATACGTGATCGCTTTTCTCCAGATGCCTGGCGGGCGCTGACCGACCTTTTCGAGCTGATCAATGCGCCCATCGATCGTCCGCCAACGGAAAGCGCGATGTTCGAGCGGACCAATGCCGCGCTGCGGATCATCGCGTCGTTTTCGGGATTGGCTCAGGAAAATATGAGTCAGCTGGCCGGCTGGCGCTTCCTCGAGCTTGGCCGGCGCATCGAGCGGGCCATTGCAACGTGCCGATTCGTGCGTCAATTCGCGTTCGCCAAGCTCGACGGCGCGCTCGACGTCCTGCTGGAGCTCGCCGACAGCCAGATTACCTACCGACTGCGCTACGTCATGGTGCCGGCAGCGGCTCCCGTCGTCGACCTCGTGGTACTCGACCCCAACAATCCGCGCTCGCTCGCCTACCAGTTGTCCCGCATCGAGACCCATCTCGCCGCCCTGCCGCAGCGAAGCGGCGACGGCCGCTTGTCGCCGCCCGAGCAGATCGCCACCGCGTTGGCGGCGCAAATCCGCACGGCCAATGCCACGGCGCTCGATGCGCCGGCATTCCTCGCTCTGGAAGAGGCACTGATGAAGCTCGCGGACCTCATCGCGTCGACCTACTTCACCACGCACGAGCGGGCGGAGGTTCGCTGGGAGGCGCTCGGATGATCTACGATATCCGGCAAACCACGACCTACCACTACGCATCATCGGTTGCCTACGCGCGCCACGTGTTGCGGCTGACGCCGATCGACCGCCTGGGACAGCGCGTTCATGCCGCCGCGCTCGACATCGAGCCCGCGCCGATCGAAAGGCGCGAAGGGCACGATTTCTTCGGCAACCGGATGACGTGGATCGAACTCGATCAGCCGCACGATACGTTGAGTGTTCGGGTCGCGGCGCGGGTCGCGGTCAAGCGCGATGTGGCGCCGGAAGCGACCCCCCCTTGGGAGGCGATTCGCGAGGCGGCATTCGCCTCCACCGATCTCTCGCCCAACTCTCCCGCGCATTACCTGTTCCCGAGTCGCCAAGTCTCGCTCGATCCCGAGATTCGCGCCTATGCCGCCGACAGCTTTTCGGCAGGGCGTCCGGTCCTCGATGCTGCCGTCGAATTGATGCGACGGATCAAGGCTGACTTCGTTTACGAAATCGGCGCAACTACGGCCTCGACCACGCCGCCCATGTCGTTCGCGCTGCGCCGGGGCGTCTGCCAGGACTTCGCCCATATCATGATCTCCGGCATGCGAGGTCTCGGTTTGCCCGCTGCCTATGTCAGCGGCTATCTGCGGACCGCGCAGTCTGCCGGAGAAGAGCGGCTCGAGGGCGCCGGCGCGATGCATGCCTGGGTATTGGTGGGGTGCGGCGAGGATGTTGGCTGGCGCGGGCTCGACCCGACCAACGGCATTTTCGCCGGCGATGACCACGTCGTGCTCGCCATCGGCCGCGACTACGCCGATGTCGCGCCGATTGACGGCGTCATTTTT
>JAFAHL010000008.1 GCA_019237215.1 Hyphomicrobiales bacterium
CCAGCCGGCCGAGCGCGGCGCGCAGATTTTCGTCGGCGATTTCGGGGAGATCGGCGGCGATGCGCGCCGCCGCTTCGGGATCGCCGGCGGGCTGCGGCGCTTGCTCGCGACGGCGAAGCGGGGCTTGCCGCAGCCGCAGTCCGCCGACCGCCTGCCAACCGAAAAATCGGTTCACCCGCTCGAGCACGACGCCGGAGAGGTGCTGGATTTCGATCGCGGCCGGTCCCTCGACCCGCAGCACCAGCGTGCCGGGCTCGGGCGTGTGGCCGTGGGCTCCCCGCGTCCACTGGATCTTTTCCGGCTCCGAATGGGCCGCGATCTCCGCGCCCACGATCTCGGCCCAACGGGTGACGAGTTCGCTCGAAGCGAAGCCCTGCTTGGCGAACGCATCGGTCAGCGTCTTGTGCAGAAGATCTGCGAGCGGCCGCGCGAAGGACTTGCCGGGCTTGTTCATGCTGCAAGGCTCTGCCACATCGGTCGGCCATGACGCTAGCAGTTGGGATGAAGCGGCGAAAGCGCGTGTCGCAGCCGCCGGGCCCGAACGGTGCTGTTCTCAGCGCCGATCTTTTGGCCTGGTACGACCGCCATCGCCGCAAGCTTCCCTGGCGCGCGCCGCCGGGCGAACGGCCCGACCCTTATCGCGTCTGGCTCTCCGAGATCATGCTGCAGCAAACCACGACCAAGGCGGTCGTACCCTATTTCGCGCGCTTTGCCGCGCGCTGGCCGAGCGTGCGCGCGCTCGCGGCGGCGCCGCTCGAGGACGTGCTCAAGCTCTGGGCCGGGCTCGGCTATTATGCGCGCGCGCGACATCTGCACGCCTGCGCCAAGGCCGTGGTCGAGCGCCATGGCGGACACTTTCCACAAAGCCAAGCGGCGCTCGCCGCGCTGCCCGGCATCGGCCCCTACACGGCGGCGGCGATCGCAGCGATCGCGTTTGACGCGCCGGCCGCGGCGGTCGACGGCAACGTGGAGCGGGTGGTGGCGCGGCTCTACGCCGTTGCCGCCGAACTGCCCGCGGCCAAGCCCGAGATTCGGCGGCTCACCGAGCGCCTCGTGCCGCCCGATCGCGCCGGCGATTTCGCCCAGGCGCTGATGGATCTCGGCGCAACCATCTGCACGCCGAAGAGGCCGGCCTGCGCGCTGTGTCCATGGATGGGCGCCTGCGCCGCCCGCCGTCGCGGCGATCCCGAGACGTTTCCGCTCAAGGCGCCGAAGAAGGAAGGACGCCTGCGCCGCGGGGCGGCATTCGTGGTCGTTCGCAGCGACGGCTGCGTGCTCGTGCGCTCACGGGCGCCGACGGGATTGCTCGGAGGCATGACCGAGGTCCCGACCACCCAATGGACGCATGATTTCGACGGCGGCGCGGAGCTCGGCCCGCGGTTGGGGCGCGCGCGGCCGAAGTGGCGCCGCGTGGGCGGCGTCGTCACCCACACGTTCACGCATTTTCCGCTCGAGCTCGTCGTCTACATCGCAGACGTTCCCGCGGGCGCGGCCGCGCCGCGCGGCGCGCGTTGGGTCCGTCATGCGGATCTTCGCGGCGAGGCGCTGCCCAATGTCATGCGCAAAGTGCTCTCGCATGCGCTAGGATGACGCCCATGCGATCCGCAGAGATCGCAGCCAAGCACGGGAGGTCCCGCCATGGAATTCACGCGACGCCATCTCACCGCCGCCGCCGGCGCGGCCGCGGCGACAACGTTCACGCGCACTGCGCTTGGCGGTTGGGAGCCGAGCGAGCGCTATCCCGACCCGGCGATCCAGATTCTCGATCCGAGCTTTGCCAAATATCGTCTGGCGCTGGCGGGCGTGGAGCGGCTCGCCACCGGCATGCGCTGGTCCGAGGGCCCGGTCTACTTCGGGGATGCGCGTTGCGTGATTTGGAGCGACATTCCCAACAATCGCATCTTGCGCTGGGACGAGACGACGGGACGCACGAGCGTTTATCGACGGCCGTCGAACAATGCCAACGGCAATACCCGCGACCGCCAGGGCCGGCTCGTCACCTGCGAGCACGATACGCGACGCGTGACGCGCACCGAGTACGACGGCAGCGTCAGCGTGCTGATCGACAAGTTCGACGGCAAGCCGCTCAATTCGCCCAACGACATCGTGGTCAAATCCGACGATTCGATCTGGTTCACCGATCCGCCGTTCGGCATTCTCGGCAATTACGAGGGCCACGTGGCGACGCCGGAGCTGCCGACCAACGTGTACCGGTTCGATCCAAAATCGGGGCGCGCAACGATAGCGACCGGCGACGTCAACCGGCCGAACGGGCTCGCCTTCTCGCCCGACGAGAAGAAGCTCTACATCGTCGAGGCCGGCGTGATACCGCGCGTGATCCGCGTCTTTGACGTCAACGACGACAAGCTCGCCAACGGCCGCGCCTTCCTCACCGCCGAGCCGGACGGCACGCCCGATGGCTTCCGCTGCGACGTCGACGGCAATCTATGGTGCGGCTGGGGCATGGGCAGCGCGCAACTGGACGGGGTGAAGATTTTCGACGCGACCGGCAAACCCGTCGGCTTCATCGCGTTGCCCGAGCGCTGCGCCAATCTCTGCTTCGGCGGTGTCAAGCGCAACCGGCTGTTCATGGCCGCGAGCCACTCGCTCTATTCGCTCTACGTCAATACGCAGGGCGCGCCGGGAGGGTGAGCGTGCGACCGCTGGTAACGCGACCGAGCTGAATAAGCAGCATCACTGCGGCCATCCCCCGAAAGCGGGGATCGATAACCACAACCTCTCCAACATCGCAACGGAGGAAAGCCATGCCCAAGGCGTCACGCCGCGATTTTCTCGTCACCGCCGGTTCGTTCGCGCTCGCCCTCTCCGGCTCGGCGCGCGCCGCCATGGCGCCGGACGACAAGTTCGATCTCGTGATCAAAGGCGGAGACGCACTCGATCCGAGCCAATCGCTGCGCGGCAGGCGCGACATCGGCATCCGTTACGGCGTGATCGAAGCGGTCGAAGCCGACATCCCGGCGAGCCGGGCGCTGCGCGTACTCGATGCCAGCGGCAAGTTGGTAACGCCGGGACTGGTCGACCTGCATGCCCACGTCTTCCCCTACGGGTCGGCGATCGGTATCCCGGCGGACGAGCTCGTCCCTCATCAATGCACGACGACCTGCGTTTCGGCGGGCGACGCAGGCGCCAACAATTTCGCGGCGTTCCGCCGCTACGTCGTCGCGCAAACGCGCACGCGTCTCTACGCCTTCGTGCACATCGCGAATATGGGCCTCGCGCCGTTTCCAGTGGCCGAGCTTTACAATATCGACTTCGCGCAGGTCGACACCGCCGCCAAGGCGGTGGGCGAGAACGCCGATATCGTGCTCGGCGTGAAAGTGCGCATGTCCGAGAACGTGATCGCCAAGAATGGTCTCGAGCCCTTGAAGCGGGCGATCGCCGCGTGCGAGATGGCAGGCACCGGCGCCAAGGTCATGTGCCACATCGGCGGCGTGGAAACGCCCGAGCTGATGTCGCAAATCCTCGACGCGCTGCGGCCGGGCGATATCCTCACCCACGCCTATTCCGGCGCGCCCAATATCG
>JAFAHL010000028.1 GCA_019237215.1 Hyphomicrobiales bacterium
GTGGAAATAGAGCGCGGTGTCGGCCTGATCGACCAGCGTCGCGATGTGGCGGATGTCCACGGGCTGGTGCAGGTCGACGAGCTCGCCGCTCTGCCGCAAGCGGTCGAGGAACTGGCGGAAGTTCTCCTGCATCGAGGCGCTCCGAACGCGGTGAGAGGTTGTTGGCGGCCGTGGCCTAAGCTACTTAGACCGGCATCGGACCACAATCCAGACCGGCAAAGGGCGAGATACGGTGAGCGGCAAGAAGACCATGAAAGCGCTCGTTCTGCGCAAGCACGGCGGGCTCGACGAGCTCGCGGTCGTGAGCGACCATCCGCTCCCCGCCGCCGTCCCAGGCCACGTGGTGATCCGCGTGCGGGCATCGTCGTTCAACTATCACGACGTGTTCACGGTGCGCGGCATGCCAGGCATCAAGGTGCCGTTGCCGGTGGTGGTCGGCCTCGATATGGCGGGCGAAATCGCCGAGGTCGGAGCCGGCGTCGCCGGCTGGAAGGTCGGCGAGCGCGTCCTGGTCAACCCGCTCAATAAGACGAAGGGCTTGATGGGCGAGATGCTCGACGGCGGCATGGCGGAATATTGCCTGGTCGCCGCCGACCAGCTCGTCGCCATGCCCGCGGGCGTCGGCTTCGAGGAGGCGGCGGCGTTGCCGGTCGCCTATGGCACGGCGCACCGCATGCTGATCACCCACGCCACCGTCAAGGCCGGCGAGCGGGTGCTCGTTCTCGGCGCCAGCGGCGGCGTCGGCACCGGCTGCGTCATCCTCGCCAAGCACCTCGGCGCCGAGGTGATCGCGTGCACGTCGAGCCCGGAAAAGATGCACAAGCTCAAAGAGCTCGGCGCGGACGAGGTGGTCAACGTCAAACAAGTCGATTTCTCGAAATGGGCGATCGAGAGATACGGCAAGCCGCAACGACGCAGCTACGAGGGCGGCGTCGACGTGGTGATCAACTTTACCGGCGGCGACACCTGGCACCCTTCGCTGCGCTGTCTCAAACGCGGCGGCAAGCTTCTGGTCTGCGGCGCCACCGCCGGCTACGATCCCAAGGAGGATTTGCGCTACGTGTGGAGCTTCGAGCTCAAGATCATCGGCTCGAACAGTTTTTATGACGACGATCTGCGCGCCCTGATGGCGCTCATCGCGGACGGCAAGTTGCGGCCGGTGATCGACAAGGTGCTGCCACTCGCGCAGGCGCGCGAGGGACTGCGCCTGATCCAGGACCGCGAGGTCATCGGCAAGGTGGTGGTCGCGCCATGAGCGAAGAGATCACGCTCGAGCGCGTGCAGGCGCTCGTCACCCGCGCCCCTTATCATCAATGGCTCGGTCTGAAAGTCGTTGCGCTTTTCGACGACGGCATCGAATTGAAGGCGACGTGGCGGGAGGAGTGGGTGGTCAATCCGGACCGGCGCTACACCCACGGCGGCGTTCTCGCCACGTTGATCGATCTCGGCGGCGACTGGGCCATGGTCAAGAAGACCGGCCGCGGCGTGCCCACCATAAATCTGCACGTCGACTATCACGCCGTGGCCATGCCCGGGGACCTCACCATCCGCGGCAGGATCGTGCGCATGGGCAGCCAGTTCTCGACCGCCGAGGCGCAGGTGTTCGACGCGCAGGGCAAGCTGATCGCCAGCGGCCGCGGCACCTACCTCACGGCTCCGCCGAAGGGATGAGCGATGGGTGTCCCGGGCGCAGCGCAGCGCGCAGCCATGCCCCACTTCACCAACCTCGGGGACCTCATTCGGCGCGATCGCGCTCTCGACAAGGTCGCGATCATCGATCTCGGCGGCAAGCGCGCGCGCGAGGTCAACTATGCCGAGCTTGACGCCATGGCCAACGGGGTTGCCCGCGCGCTTTGCGCGCGCGGCCTTGCGCGCGGGGAGCGGGTGGCCATCCTCTCCGCCAATCGCGCGGAATATCTCGCCGCCTATTACGGCATCATGCGCGCTGGTCTCGTCGCGGTGCCGATCAGCTTCAAGTTTCCCCGCTCGACCATTCATTTCATCCTGCGGGATGCCGATGCCAAGCTCGTGTTCTGCGACATGGCGCGCGCGCCCGACTGTCCGCCGGATATTCCGGCCGTTCGTTTCGGCGACGAGGGGACCAAAGGCTTCGATCGTCTTCTCGACGGCGGGCCGTTCGGCGCCATCGTGCCGCGTCCGCGCGAGCCCGCGATGTTCCTCTACACCTCGGGCTCGACCGGGATGCCGAAGGGCGTCGTGCTCTCGCACCAGAGCCACATCTGGGTGGTCGAGACGCGGTTGACGGGCGACCTCGAGCGCCACCGCTATCTCATCGCGGCGCCGCTCTACCACATGAACGCGCTGGCGCTCGCCAAACTCGCCTGCGCCGCGCACGCCACCATCGTGCTGCTGCCGCAATTCACCGCCCCTGCCTATATCGAGGCGATCGGACGCGACCGCTGCACCTGGCTCACCGCGGTGCCGCCGATGATCGCCATGATGCTGCGCGAGAAAGAGGCGCTCGCCCGCACCGATCTCTCCAGCGTCGAGTTCATCCGCATGGGCTCGGCCCCGGTCAGTCACGCCCTCATGGAGGCGATCCGCCATGCTTTGCCGCGGGCCTCGGTCACCAACGCCTACGGCACGACCGAGGCCGGTCCCGTCGTCTTCGGCCCGCATCCCGACGGCCGGCCGCAGCCGGAAATGTCGGTCGGCTATCCGCATCCCAAGGTCGAGCTCCGGCTGATCGAGGGCGATGACCGCGACGCGGATCAGGGCGTGCTGGAAATGAAATGCCCGGCGCTCATGAACGGCTATCACAACCGGCCGGACGTGAAGCCGCCGTTCACCGCGGACGGATTCTACATCAGCGGCGATGTCTTCCGGCGCGACGCCGACGGCTTCCATTATTTCATCGGCCGCAGCGACGACATGTTCGTCTCGGGTGGCGAGAACATTTATCCGGCCGACGTCGAGCGCATGCTCGAACGCCATCCCGACGTCGCGCAGGCCGCGGTCGTTCCCATCGACGACGAGATCAAGGGGCAAAAGCCGGTCGCTTTCGTGGTCCCGAAACCCGGACGCAGCCCGAGCGAGGACGAGATCAAGCGCTTCGCGCTGGCCAATGCGCCCGCCTACGCGCATCCCCGTTTCATCTGGTTCGTCGACGAATTGCCGCTCGCGTCGAGCAACAAGATCGATCGGACGCTGCTCCACGGCTTGGCGCAGGAGCGCCTCGCTGGGACAACGGTGAAATGAGTGGCCCATGCCAGGCCCAAGATCAGCGGCGGACCGCCAGCTTCCCATTCTCGACGAGATTTTCCTCGATCACGTCGCCCATTTCGTGCGCGAGCCGCAATCCGCGAGCCGCGCGCTCGCGCGCGCAGGCTTTGCCCCGACGCCGGTTTCCATTCAAATCGCTCCCGATCCCGATGGCGCGCTGCATCCGACCGGTACCGGCAACGTGACGGCGATGTTCGCGCGCGGTTATATCGAGGTGCTGTTCAAGACTGCCGACACGCCGCTCGGCCAGGAGCTCGAGGCGGCGCGCGCGCGCTATCCCGGCGTCCACCTCGCGGCCTTCGCCGTCGCCGATGCCGCCGCGGCGCATCGCCGGCTCGCAGAGAACGGCTTTCGGGTGCGGCCCTTGGTCCACATGCAGCGCCCGGTCGACACCGGCGCCGCGCCCGGAACCGCGGCCTTCACGCTGGCGCGCGTCGAGCCGGGGGAAATGCCGGAG
>JAFAHL010000128.1 GCA_019237215.1 Hyphomicrobiales bacterium
GCTCCCTCTTCCGCAAACATCGAATCGTTGAGCCCGGCGTTGACGGAAGCGCGAAGCAAAAAAGTGAAGCGTATCAGATGAAGGCACTTGGAATCATAATCCGTAGGTCCCCAGTTCAAGTCTGGGTCCCGCTACCACATTGAATCAAATGCTTAGACTGAGATCCTAGTGATTTTGACTCGCGTACTTGCTCTTTAGGTCGCCCCTTAGCGACCTGTTCGAGATGGCCAGAAGTTTACGGCTGGACCAACCGCTCAGATCAACTCCACCCGGCCCGTCTCGAGTCGGTAGAGGCCGCCAACGACCTGGACGCGGCCTTCGCTCACCGCGGCGCTGACGATCGGCTCGGCCCCCTTCAGTCTCGCGACGTTGCGACGGATGTTTTCCTTGGTCGCGTTGAGGAGACGGTCCCCGGGCTGGTTGACCACGGCCTCGACTGCTGGCCTTATCCCGGCGACAAGCGCGGGCAGATGTCCGCGCAGGGTCGCCTTGTCCACGATCGCAGAGATCGTCGCCTTGATCGCACCGCAGGATTCGTGCCCGAGCACCATGATGAGCGGCGTCTTCAGCACATCCACCGCATATTCGAAGCTTGCGAGATTGTCGGGATTGACGACATTGCCGGCGACGCGGCAGATGAAAAGGTCGCCAGGCGCGCTGTCGAAAGCGAATTCAGGCACGACGCGCGAATCTGCACAGCTCAAGATGCCCGCGTAGGGGTTCTGCCCTCTAATGAGCGCCTCGCGTCCGGCGACGAAATCGTGGCGCCTGGCGATGCCGCTCACGTAGCGCGCGTTGCTCTCCATGAGGCGATCGAGAGCCTCTCCAGGCGAGACCACGTTCTCTGGCTTCGGCGGCGGCTTGTCGCTTGCTTCGGCGAGCGCGCGGAAGGGCGCGGCCGCAGAGGCCATAACGCCGAGCCCGAGGGCGAGAGCGCCCCGCCGGTCGAGCGTAGGTCGATGAACGGCGCCCTTCAGGCCGCATGAATCGCACATGAAATGTCTCCACTATGGTCGTCATTCTCCGTTCTTCCCTGAGGGGAAGTTTCAATGACGCTGGCTTGAGCGCCTAACCAAAGTGTTCCTGGCCTCCGCATCGGCGTTGTCGCGCCAGGGTCCGCCACTTCAATTGATACGAGGAACGTCGCTGCCAATGCGATTAGGTGCTGGTCTCGCAGACTCGTATTGAGGCTTAGGATCACTGGCGTAAATCTTGGGTGGCGCTGTTCATCGCCGCTCGGTGAGCGCGGACATTCCCGCGCCGACGGCCATTCCCAAGAGAAAGGCGCAAAACAGCGCCATGCCGATAAAAAGATGAAAGGTCATCGTCGCCTCCGTCAGCAATACCAGCGAGAGCCAGCTCAGACTCGGTCGCCTACCGCGGCGCCGGCCTTGACCGCATCCTTGCGCCAGGTCCGTCACTTCGATTGATACGAAGAACGTCGGCGCTAACGCGATTGGGCGCCGGTCTCGCAGACTAGTACTTAGGCTTAGGCCGTTAGGCGCAAGTTGTACGCGCTAGTACGTTGGCTTGCTTGGCTCGACGCGGGCCGCGACTAATATTGGCGGCGTAATAGTCGTCGATCTGTTCTCGACTTTTCAGGGGACAGAATCGCGATTGCGGCCATCCAATCTATTCGTCGGCGGCCGGCTTTTGGGAACCCCCTGATGAAGCGCTCCAGCCTCGCGAAATCAGCGATCCAGGGCCGTTCGCTCGCGACCTATGTCACGCTCGTCGCCGTGGTCGCGGGCATGGGGTCCTATCTCTGGCTCGGGTGGAGAGAGGGTCCGATGTTCTTCTTTGAGGCCGTCGGAATCGCCCTCGCTGTCGGCCTCGCCGCCGAAGAAATTATCCGCCTGCAGGATTGTCCTCCGCGCCGGGATCCTTCCGTCGAAACGAAAGGCAAGGTCGATGCATAGGCAAGGCGCCGTACCGGCTCGAGGCTTCGCCCGCTCCCTGCGTAAGCCTCTCCCGCCAATGTTCTTCCGCGCCTCGACGCCTTCGGAGTATTGCCAGATGAAGCCGCCAAGGATGATGATCGAGAGGATTGCACAGGGCGTTGCCCCCGCCCTGGCAATTGCTTTGGCTTCGGCGCTCTGTCTAAATTCGCCGGCTCAAGCGCGCCCGCCGTTTCGGGTTCAGGCGGTGACGGCTGCGGCCAGCGACTATACGGTCCTCCGCCCGCTCACCGGCTACATCGCCGCGCGCGTGCAGAGCGACGTCGGTTTCCGCACCATCGGCCGCATCGCGAGCCGGCGCGTCGAGGTCGGCGATCACGTCAAGGCTGACGACATTCTCGCCGAACTCGATCCGAAGGATCTGCAGACCGCCGTCGACAACGCGCAAGCTGTGCTGGAATCCGCTCGGAGACAGCTGCCTCCGGCGCAAGCGACGTTCAAGCGTCAGGAAGCGCTGATGAGCAGCGGCTTCACGACAAGGGTCGCCTTCGATCAGGCGCAGGAAGGGCTGCGCAAGGCTGAGGCGGCGGTCGCGTCGGCCGAGGCGGCGCTTGGGATCGCGAAGGAGCAATTGTCCTATGCTGTCCTCAGAGCCGGAATGAATGGAATCATCGTCGCGCGCAGGGCCGAAGTCGGGCAGGTCGCGCTGACCGGCCTGACGATGTTCACAATCGCTGAGGACGGACCTCGCGATGCGGTCTTCGACATTCAAGAATCGCTGGCAGCCCATCCGCCTAAAACCCGGCGCGTCGATATCGCCCTCCTCGCGGACCCAAGCGTCAAAACGACCGGGGAGGTGCGGGAGATCTCGCCGACGGTCGACCCGGCGTCGGGCGCAGTCCGCGTCAAGGTCGCGCTCGACAGAACTCCGCCGCAAATGACGCTCGGCGCCTCGATCATCGGTTCGGTTCCCATCGAGTCCAGAGCTTTCGTCCTGCCGGAAAGCGTCCTTTATGAATGGGGCGGCAAACCGGCGGTGTGGATCGTCGACCCCGAGAGCAAGCGCGTCTCGATCAAGCCGGTCGCGGTCGAGAGCTACATCACCGACTCCGTCGTTCTTTCCGGCGGCGTGGACCCAGGCGATCTCGTCGTGACGGCTGGCATCCAATCATTGCGGCCTGACGAGGACGTCGAGGTCGTCGGGGCTGCGCCATGATCACGCGAACTTCAGCGTTGGGCTTCTTGCCGATGCTTTGGGCAAGTGTCCTTGCCGGATGCGAGAGTCATTCGGAGGCGAACGCGCCCGAGCCGGTGCGGCCGGTTCTCACAGCGCCGGTCGAGGTCAGCACGTCGAAGGTGTTTGGACCTTTCACCGGAACGATTGAGCCGCGCTACTCCTCCGATCTCGGCTTCCAGATCGGCGGGCGCGTCATCGCCCGCGATGTTTGGGTCGGCGATCCGGTGAAGAAAGGCCAGCGCCTCGCCCTGCTTGACCCCGCCTTGATCCAGTTCCAACTCGCCTCCGCTGAGGCGGAGCTCGCATCCGCTCAGGCGCAATTCGACAATGCGCAGGCGGAGGAAGGGCGTAAGAAAAAGCTGCTGCAGACCGGCGTCTCGCCGCAAGCGCAGATCGACACGGCGGTCTCGGCTTTGGCCGGCGCCCGAGGGAGACTCGAGCAGGCGAAAGCCCGCCTCGACGGCGCGCGAATTCAGCTCGGCTTCACAAGCCTCGCGGCCAACTTTGACGGTGTTGTCACCGCCGTCAGTGCGGAGGTTGGACAGGTCGTGTCCGCCGGCCAAACAGTCGTCACGGTCGCACGACCCGATGTTCGAGAGGCGATGTTCGACGTGCCGGATTCCTTGCTGGATCAGGCGCAGGGGGGCGGGACTTACTCAGTCACGCTGCTCGCCGACCCGACGGTGACGACGACCGGCGAAGTGCGCGAGATCGCGCCGCTTTCTGATTCCGCGACGCGGACGCGCCGCATCCGCCTCTCGCTCGACAATCCGCCGAACGGCTTTCGTCTCGGCTCGACGGTCAGCATATCGCTCAGCGAACCGACCGCGCCGCAAACCGTCGTGCCGGAAAGTGCGCTCTTCGAGGATTCCGGCGCGGACTGGGTGTGGGTCGCCGACGCCGCGGCCGGGAAAGTCAGAAAGGTCGCGGTGAAAGTTATCGGGCGACGCGAGGACAATGCCGTCGTCGACGCCAACCTGTCAGCCGGCGAGCGGGTCGTGATCGCGGGCACGCATAGTTTGCACGACGGCGAAACCATCAAGGTCGAGTAAAGCACGATGAAGAGCTTCAACGTCTCCCAATGGGCGCTCGACCATCGCTCCTTCGTCTGGTTCCTGATGGTCATCGCCGCGGTCGCCGGAATTCTCTCCTACCGGTCGCTCGGCCGCGAGGAGGACCCGTCCTTCACCATCAAGACCATGGTCATCCAGGTGAGATGGCCGGGCGCGCGCATCGGCGACACCGTCCAGCAGATCACCGACCGGATCGAGAAGGAGATGCCCCAGATCGATGCGGTCGATTATACAAAAAGCTACACCTTGCCCGGCCAGTCGACCATCTTCGTCTATCTCAAAGACGCGACCCGCGGCCGTGCGGTGAGCGACGCCTTCTACCAGGTCCGCAAGCACGTCCACGACATTCAGCACCAATTTCCTTCCGGCATCCAGGGACCGTTCTTCAACGACGAGTTCGGCGACGTATTCGGCAATATCTACGCCTTCACCGCCGACGGCCTGACCATGCGCCAGCTGCGCGATTACGTCGAGCAGGTGCGCACGGATATTCTGTCCGTGCCGAGCATCGGCAAGGTGACGGTGATCGGCGCGCAGGACGAAGCGATCTATCTCGACATTTCGCCGCGCAAATTGGCCGGGCTCGGCATCACCAGCCAGCAAGTGATCGACACGCTGCAGCAGCAGAATGCGATAACGCCTTCCGGCGTCATCCAGGCCGACAAGGAGCGCATCAGCGTTCGCGTCAGCGGTCAGTTCGTGTCGGAGGATAGCCTGCGCGCAATCAACCTGCGTATCGGCGACCGCTTCTTCCGTCTCTCCGACGTCGCCGAGATTTCGCGCGGCTATGTCGATCCCCCGACCATGCTGTTCCGCTATGACGGGAAGCCGGCGATCGGTCTCGGCATCGCCATGACCGCGAGCGGCAATCTCTTGACCTTCGGCGAGGCGCTCAAGGAGCGCATGCACACGATCGAGAGCCACTTGCCGATCGGCGTCGGCGTGCATCTCGTCTCCAATCAACCGGCGGTGGTCGAGGAAGCTGTCGGCGGATTCACCAAGGCCTTGGTCGAAGCGATCGTCATCGTCCTTGCGGTGAGCTTCATTTCGCTCGGCATGCGCGCGGGGCTCGTGGTCGCCTGCTCGATCCCGTTGGTCCTGGCGTTCGTCTTCGTCTATCTCGAATATGCGGGCATATCGCTGCAACGCATTTCGCTCGGCGCCTTGATTATCGCGCTCGGCCTGCTGGTCGACGACGCGATGATCACCGTCGAGATGATGGTCAGCCGGCTCGAGGCGGGCGACAACCTGAAACAGGCGGCGACATTCGCCTACACATCGACCGCCTTTCCGATGCTGACGGGCACTCTGGTGACTGTGGCGAGCTTTATTCCCATCGGACTGAATTCGAGCCAGGCCGGCGAATATACTTACACGCTGTTCGCCGTAATCGCCTGCGCGCTGCTGGTCTCCTGGGTCGTGGCGGTCCTGTTCGCCCCGCTCATCGGCGTGACCATTCTGCCCAAGACCATGCACAAGCACGACGCCAAGCCGAGCCGTCTGATGAACGCATTCACCGCCGTTCTGACCTGGGCGATGCGTCTGCGCTGGCTGACGATCGGCGTGACGCTGATCTTGCTCGCCGTTTCGATCGTCGGCCTGGGCTTCGTGCAGCAGCAATTCTTCCCGAGCTCCGACCGGCCGGAGCTGCTGGTCGACGTGACGCTGCCGCAGAACGCCACCATAGCGGCGACGAGGACGCAGATGGACCGGCTGGAGCAGTCGCTTCAGGGCGATAGCGACATCTCGCGTTGGAGCTCCTATGTCGGCGAGGGCGCCAT
>JAFAHL010000174.1 GCA_019237215.1 Hyphomicrobiales bacterium
TGAAGCTTGGGCCGCCGCAAAAGCGCGCGCGCAGCACGCGCGGCTTTGCGTCCGAACGGGTTTCAAGTAGCGCGCTTTGCGGGCGCTGACCACCACCCACGTGGGGGACCGCCGAGCCGGCGCTTGGGCCCCTGGTCTTGGGCCCTAGTCTTGGGCCCTGGTCTTGGGCCCTAGTCTTGGGCCCTGGTCTTGGGCCCTGGTGACGCCGATCCCCGGCCGACGGCAGGCAATCATACACAACTGACCTCGGGCCATGCCGAGACCGCTACCCCGACGCGCGCTACCTCCAAAACCTTGAGAAAAGTATCCTTTTTTGCCTGTCCGCGTTCAAGCTCGCCCGATTGCGGCGGTATTGCTGCGTTGCACAAGCGGAACTCCCTTCGAAAATGGGTCAAAACGGTGTACACTTTTGGGGTCAGGTAACAATCTGACTGAGGAGAACCCCCCAACATGTCCATACAAGCGCACCTTGCGGAGCTCGAACGACGGCACCGGGCGTTGGAAGCGGAAATTGCCGAAGCCCGCTCGCATCCGTCGATCGACGATCTTCAGATCGTGGAGTTGAAGCGCCGCAAGTTGCTGGTGAAGGACGAAATCGCGCGCCTGCAGGTGGACACGCTCGTCCACTAAGGCGCCGTGTTAATTAAAGAGTAGCTGAGTTGCGACTCGGCCGCCGCTCCCCGCGCATCGAGGGCGGCGGTCGGTTCGGCCAAAAATAAGGGAGGGAACGATGCGCGCTCTGCCGAGGGCCGCGGCCGTCGCCGCGGTCGCGATGGCTTTATGCAGTCTCGCCCTCGCGCAGGATTATCCCACCCGCACCATCACCCTTGTCGTGCCTTACCCGCCCGCGGCGGCGTCGACGCCATGGCGCGCGTCGTCGCCGAGAAGCTCGCGGGAGAACTCGGCCAGCAAGTCGTGGTCGACAACCGCGCCGGCGGCTCCGGCCTCGTCGGCACGCGCGCCTTCATCAAGAGCCCGCCCGACGGCTACACGCTGTTCCTCGGCCACACCGGATCCATTTCCATCAACCCGAGCCTCTACGCCAATGCCGGCTTCGATCCGCGCAAGGACTTCGCGCCGATCGGGCTGATCGCCTCGATGCCGGTGGCGTTGCTCGCGCATCCCTCGTTCCCGGCCAAGACGATTGGCGACGTCGTCGCCGTCGCCAAGACGGCGGGCGGCGCGTTCAATATCGGAACCTCGGCGGTGGGCACCGGCGGCTATCTCACCGCCGAATTGTTCAAGTCGGTCACCGGCATCGACGCCGCGATCATCCCCTACAAGGGCACGGCGCAGGTCATGAACGATCTCCTCGGCAACCAGGTCCCGATTGCGTTCGGGGTGTTGCCGCCGGCGCTCGGCAATCTGCAGGCCGGCACGCTGCGCGCGATCGCCGTGCTCGGCCCGACGCGCTTTAGCCTCTTGCCCGAGGTGCCGACCGCGGACGAGTCGGGGCTGCCCGGATTCGAATCGGTGCTGCATTACGGGTTGCTGGCGCCGGCGGGCACGCCGCAGCCGATCATCGCGCGCCTCAACGCGGCGCTGCGCGTGCTGGCGCGGAGCGCCGAGGTCGAGCAGCGCATCGTGGCCGAAGGCGGCGACCCCCTGACCTCGACCCCCGAGGAATACGCCAAGGACATCGACCGCGAAGAGACGAAGTGGGGAACGCTGGTGCGCAAGCTCAATCTGAAGGTGGAGTGATGTGCCCGCAGGGCTCCAGCGATGGCTGCATCTCCGTTCGTCCCCGCGAGGGGCACCCCGCGACGCTCGCGTCGCGGGGACCCCGTTGCGGGGACCTAGCTTTCTGGATTCCCGCTTACGCGGGAATGAGCGGCAGAGATGCAACGGCTCTTCGTTCGTCTGCGCGAAAGCGGGGACCCAGACTTCTAGATTTCCGTTTTGTGCGGGATGAGTGGTTGGAGATGCTGGAAAGGGAATTCATGGGGGTCATGGCGTCAACTCGTCGGCAAGATCTTTCCAGCTTGGATTAAATCGCTCGATCAGCCGTAGTTTCCATGCCCTGTTCCACTTTTTCAGCTGTCGTTCTCGTTGAAATGCCGATTCTCGTGTGTCGTGTTGTTCGAACCAGACCAACATTTTG
Source organism: Hyphomicrobiales bacterium (assembly GCA_019237215.1). GTDB lineage: Bacteria > Pseudomonadota > Alphaproteobacteria > Rhizobiales > Xanthobacteraceae > VAZQ01. Next base: position 2,102 of record JAFAHL010000174.1, read on the forward strand.
ATCCCATACTTTCTCGTGAAGCCGGGAACCGCACCGGTTCGATGTTCCCATGAGCGACGGACGAGATCATCCGTCATCCCGATATAAAGCGTGCCGTTGCGTCGGCTCGCTAAAATGTAGACCCAGAAACTCACGGACTCGGACTCCTGGGTCCCCGCTTTCGCGGGGACGAACGGAGAGAGAGTGTACGCCGTGTCTAACGTTCTGGATTGCGCCGCTCACCCCTTTTTCAGCTCCGCGGCGGCGCGCGCCAGCACCTCGACCACCTTCGCTTCCGCCTCGGCATCGTCGTCGAGACGCTTGGCCGCGACCTCGCGCAGGTTGTCGATGGCCGCGCGCACGAGCGGCGGCATGCCGCGGCGGTCGTCGTCGTCGCCGCCGAAGCGGCGGCGCATGCGCGCGACGCGCTCGCCGATCAAGGCAAGCCGCTCGAGCACCGCGTCGACGAAGTCGCGGTTGTCCTCGAGATGGGCGCGGCCTTCCTCGGTGATGGCGTAGCGCTTCTTGGCGCCCTCGACCTCGGCGGTGACGTAGCCCGCCTCTTCGAGATAAGTCAGCGTCGGATAGACGATGCCGGGGCTCGGCGAGTACCAGCCGGCGGTCTTGTCTTCCAGCACCTTGATGATCTCGTAGCCGTGGCGCGGCTGCTCGGCGATCAGCGCGAGCGCGATCAAGCGCAGGTCGCCCTGCGCCAGCATGCGCCCCGCGCGCATCATATTGCCGCCGCCGTGACGTCCGCCCCAGCCATGGCCGGGGCCGAAATGCCCGCGCCAGCCGCGCCCGCCGCCCCACCTCCCACCACAATGTCTCATGCCGAACATGTCGGCCTCC
>JAFAHL010000179.1 GCA_019237215.1 Hyphomicrobiales bacterium
AATGCGTCGACAAGGCCAAGGCGCTGTTCCGCGCCGCGGAAGAGGCCAAACGCTTTGCGAGCGCAGCGCGGCGGGGACAGTAGCGATGCAGCCCGGGTTGGCCTGGGCACGACGACCGTAGACGAGAGCGACGACATGAACGCCAAAACCGACCGCGAACGAGCGCCCAAATGGAAGCACGACGGCGTGCGCGTCATTCCGGGGCATGCGCTCGACGCCAACACCCCGCAGACGCCGGGCATGGATCGCAAGGCCGCGATCAACTATGCCCGCGTCGGCGCCCAAAAGATTTGGGCAGGCACCGTGAACATCCGCCCCAACGCCAAGACCGGGGCACATCACCACGGCGAGCTGGAGAGCATCATCTACGTGGTGAGCGGCAAGGCGCGCATGCGCTGGGGCGAGCGGCTTGAATTCACCGCCGAAGCCGGTCCGGGCGATTTCATCTTTGTGCCGCCGTTCGTACCCCACCAGGAGATCAACGCCAGCGCGAGCGATCCGCTCGAATGCGTGGTGGTGCGCAGCGACAACGAAGCGGTGGTGGTCAACCTCGATATCGAGCCGGTGGAGAAGCCCGACGAGGTCTTGTGGGTCGATCCGATCCACAAAGGGTGAGAGATTCAGCAATGCGCCCGATCAAGCCCAATCTGGATGGCTGAGGGGCGCCGCTACAGGAACTCCTTCGGGATTTCCGTCCATTTCTCCCGGCCGCGATAGAACAGCGGCTTTTTGCCGTACTTCGCCCGGTACGCGCGATAGCGCGCGCGGTATCGCCGGATGCGTTGGCGCGCTCCCTTGAGCGGCTTGTGCCGGTAACGCAGCAGAGCTCGCTCGACCGCCCAGACATTCCTGCGAGAGAGCCTCCAATCATAGGTTCCCAACCTGCGCAAATCGAACACGGCATATCCGGTAAGGCGTCCGGTGAAGTCGATATACGCATCGAAATAGCTCATCGCGAGCGCCCGGGCGGAACGGAATAAGGGCTTGCGCCCGTGCAAGCCTGGATCACGCGAACGTGCCACGGACCCCCATCGACCTCTCTCACGGTACACGAAGATCACGTGATCGAGGTAATCGGCCGATTTGAGACTCATGACGAGCGGAGGAAAGCCGTGCTGCTCCAGGATGCAAGCGGCGGCCAGTGCCGCCTCGAGGCAGTGCGCCGTCCGGTGCCGCAGAACCTGCCGAAGACTTCTGAGCGTTTCGGGGCCAGGCTTAGCTTCGGTATTGTAGGGCAACCGGTTGAGAAAACGCTGCACCAGGATCGGCGTGCGCAGCCGCCGAATCAAACGCCGCTCCGCCGGCGTGAAGATGGAAAAAGCGGGCGCCGGCTGATTCATGCATTCCTCTCGGCCGCGGCGAAAGAGCCGATCCGATCGATTCGCCGACCGATCCCCGCTCAACCGCCGCCGAGGAACATCCCCAGTCTATCGTTGAATTGATCCGGCCGCTCCAAAGGAGACATATGCCCGGCTCCTTCGATCCTGTGGAGGACGGCACCGGGAATATTCTCCGACAGCAGCCGCGCAGCGTTGCGGCAAATGTAGTCGTGCTGGCCGAGCATCACGAGTGTGGGGACCTTGACCGCTTGCAGGGTGCTATGCATGCGGAAAAGCGATTTCCGCTGGCCCAGCACTTGCGACAGGGTATGCCGCAATCCGGCGAGCGGCGTGCTGCGGACTAGGCCGCTCATGTGGCGGCGGTAACGCGCGCCGCGATTGGCATATGATTTGAAAAACTCGCTTCGCAGCATGTCCGGGAGCAACTCATCCCAGCCCGTGCGCTGCGCAAAGTCGACCCACCGCCGCGCCAGCCACTGGATTCGCCAAGCGTCATCCGCGCCCGATCCCACGTCGGCGAGGACCAGATGCGTGATCCGCTCGGGTCTCGCGGCGGCGAGCGCAAGCGCCGGGCCGCCTCCCAAGGAAAAGCCGACGATTGCAACTTTGTCGAAGTTGAGCGCATCGACCATGCCGGCGAGGTCGCGCGTGAGATGACCGGCCGAGTAGCGGCTGGGGTCGTCGGGCGCATCGCTATGCCCGTGGCCGCGTTGATCGTAGGTGATGACGGTATGGCGATCGGATAATTTTCGCCGCTGGTGAAACCACATGCGCTGGCCGCACGCGAGCCCGTGCACGAGGATCACCGGCTTGCCGCGGCCCGTGATGCGATAGGCGAGCTCGATATCAGCGATGCGAATGCGCCGCGAGGAACAGGCCATGCCCATCGACGCAAGTGATCCCCGTATCGCCTTCGACAAGAAGACCGGAAAACGCCGGCCAGGGCCAGCTCGTTAAGTTCCGGTTCGCAACGACATGACAGTTTAGATGGGACATGCGGGCCCCAAAAGGGCATTCTCCCGCGCCGCGCCGCCCCTGATGCCTCTCAATCCCGGAGGAACGATCATGCGTTGCGAAATGGCGTTATCGATGCTGCTTTCGTTTTCAATCTTCGGCCTCGCGTCGATGACGTTTGCCACGGACGCGCCCGGCCAAGTCGCCTGCAGCGGACACAAATTGCTGCCGATACCGCGACCGGAATCGAGCTGCAGCGATGTCAAACCCCAGATTTACCCATCGCCCGACGGCGCGCTTCGCGCACTCGTGTTTCCCGTGGACGTCAGCCTCTATGCCACGCCCGACATGGAGAGCCGCGTGGTCATCCGCACCAGCAACAGCGACACCCTGATCTCGAAGGACTATTCTTCGCCGCGCGGCGCCAATGGATATTATGTCGTCAACGCAAAATGGTCGCCCGACTCGCAATTCTTCGTCTACAGCATGTCGTCGTCCGGCGGCCATTCGCCCTGGTCATTTCCGATGATGGTATATGGCCGTCAGAAGAACCGCATTGCCGGTTTCAGCGACATGATCCACGGCGGGCCGACCGTTTCGGCCGATTTTCACTTTGCCGGCCCGCACACGCTGGTGGCCAGCACATGGAAGCAACCTGGCTCGTTGGATGACAAGATTGCTGTCACCGTCGATCTCGAGGAGGCAGTCGCAAAGCTTCCGCCGTCTTCGGACTAGATCCCGGGGCGAGTGACTCGTGCGCGTGTGCCGCGCCACGCGGCTGGCGGCGGGATAGGCACCCCCAGATTCTCGCGCAGGGTTTTGCCCGCATAGTCCGTACGGAACAAGCCACGGCGCTGGAGCTCGGGTACGACGAAACGAACGAAGTCCTCGTACGCTCCTGGAACGTGGGTCGCGGAAACGACGAACCCGTCGCAGCCGCGCTCGACCAACCACTGTTCGAGTTGATCACAAATCTCTTTCGGACCCCCGATGATCGCATCGTGCAAGCGGCCGCGGCCGCTGAAATGAATGAACTCGCGCACCGTCGGATTTTTGTTGCCGCTCGCGCGCACGACGCGGTCGCGGATCGCCTGGAGGCCGGAGATTGCCGCCATCTCCTCGTCCGTGAATGCTTCGTCCATTTTCTTGGTCGCGAAGTCGAAATTGAGCGCTTCCGACAGCAGCGAGAGTGCATCGATCTCGAGCGGCAGCTTGCTGATGACCGCCCATTTGTCCTCGGCCTCGGTCTTGCTGGCGGCGGCCACCGTGTTGATCAGTTGGGTGACCTTGACGTGTTCGGGGTCGCGGCCGCAGGCTGCCACCTCCGCCTTGAACTCGGCATAGTCGCGCTTGGCGGCTGCGATGTTCGGGTAGACGACGAAGATCAACTCTCCCCATTGCGCCCCGAAACGTTTACCGCGACCGCTCTGGCCCGCCTGGATGATGACGGGACGACCTTGCGGCGAGCGTGGCACGGTGAACGGCCCGCGCGAGCGGAAAAAGCGGCCCTTGTAATCGAGGCGATGGACCTTCTCAGGCTTGGCGAACACGCCCGCCGCCTTGTCCTGCACGATGGCGTCGTCTTCCCAGCTATCCCAATGGCCGAGCACCACCTCCATGAATTCGTCGGCGTGATCGTAGCGCAAGTCATGCTCGATCACCTGCTCGCAGCCCATGTTCTGCGCTTCGCCATCGTTGAGCGATGTGACCACGTTCCAGGCTGCACGCCCGTCGGTCATCAGATCGAGCGTGGCGAACAGGCGGGCCACATGGAAGGGCTCGTAGTAGCTCGTCGAATAGGTCGCACCGAGGCCGAGCCGCTCGGTCGCCATCCCCATGACCGTGAGCACGGTCACCGCGTCCATCTTCACGCACCGGATGCCGTATCGCACCGTGTGTTCGTGATCGCGCCCGTACATGTCGGGCATCGATAAACGATCGTCGAAGAAGCCGAGATGAAACTTCCCTTCCTCGAGCACGCGGCCGATATGCCGGTAGTAGTCCGCGGACCAAGCATCGTTGCGCGACTGCGGATGGCGCCAGGAACTCGGGAGATTCGTGCAATTCTGCGCTTGCAGGAAGGCGACCAAGATCATTTGGCGCATCGTCGGGGACCCTTCGTAATCTCGAATGCGCTGCGGTTACGGAATCGTGATGCCCGCCTCGCGAAACCGCGTGATGATGGCGTAGTGCAGGTCGCTGCGCACCGACAAGGCCTTTTCCACATCGGCGACAACGCAACGCAGTTCGAATTCCAGCGCGCTGTGAGCGAGGCCCAGCCCGAAGCCCAACAGGAATGCCCCGGGAGGCGGAGACTGCACTATTTGCGGGTGCGCGCTCGCGATGTCAGTCAAGATTTCGCGGACCTGAATCGGATCGCTTTCATAGGCGACGACGACCTTGATTATGATGCGGGCCAATGTATTCGTGCGCGTCCAATTCTTGACGACGCCGGTGATGAATTCGGAATTCGGGATGATCACGCTCGCTCGATCAAAGGTCTCGATCTCGGTTGCGCGCACGCGAACGCGCCGCACCCATCCCTCCTCGCCCTTGACCACGATCGAGTCGCCGACGCGGATCGGCCGCTCGGTCAGCAGGATGAGGCCGGATACGAAGTTTGACACGATGGATTGCAGCCCAAACCCGATACCGACCGACAGGGCGCCGGCAATCAACGTAATCTTCTGCAGGTCGAAGCCCAGGCCCGTGAGCGCAACTACAATCGCTATGATTGCGCCGACATAGCCGAAGATCGTGACGATCGAGAGCTGAAGGCTGAGCTCCAATCTGGTCCGCGGCAGCAACTCCGTCTCCAGCCAACGTTGCACAATGCGCGTGACGATGAGTAACAGCACCAGGACAACAGCGGCGGTCACCAGCGTTTCAAACGATAGGTGGATGTCCCCGATCTTGAATCCGAACGGGATGTTGCGGATGGTGTCGAACAGATCGGCGGTGGATACCTCCCAGGGACCGATGATCAGCAAGAACGAGGCCAAGATCAGAATCACGCGGATAGCCGCCGACAGCAGCGTTCCCCAGAAGCCAACCGTGCGGGCACTGACGCCTAAGCTGGCAGCCAGCGTCTGCCCTTTGGCGGTTTGCTCGCCGACCGTCGCCAACAGCGTCTGGGTGATGACCATCAGCAGGTATAGCGCCCCGAATACCGCCGCCGCGACAATGACCCGCAATGCCACGAACGCGGCCAGCCCCGCGTAGCCAGCGACGAGCGCCAGCGAGATCAGCACCGCCATCAGTAGTCCGAGTGGATGGGCCCATGACGCGGCAAGCAGCGCCTCGCCGCGATCTTTTTTGATTTGTCCCAAGCGAATGACGAGGTGTGTCAAGAACGCGGCCGTAACCGCCGCGAACGCCGCGTTCGTGGCGACCGTGATGATGAGTGGTGCGAACAAGGTCTTATGCACGACCTGCAAGACGACCAAGACCCCGAGCGCGCGCGCCGACCAGACCAAATGGTTGTAGAAGCAGAGCGCGGTGGCGTCGTCCTCTTGCACAAGTCGCCGTTCGCGCTCCTTGGGCGCAAGCAGCCCGCGCGCCACGCCGTAGCCGAACGTCGCGGCCGCTATGCCCGCCACAAGTCCTTCGCCGATTTGCTCAAGGCGTGCTGTCAACAGCCCTAGCGCCGCAAATGCCAATAGAGCTGCGCCGGCCGCCAACGACGTGCGCGCCGCGAACCAAACGAACACCCACAAGGCCGCCCATGCTTTGGCCGACGGCGTGTCCGTTGGGTGGGCGACCAAGCGGGGAAACCACCATCGCGTCAATCCGACCGCAAGTGCAATGACCCCAACTATGATCAGGGCGCCTGCGGTCCAGCGCGCCCGATCACCGCGTTCGCCGAACCATGTTTCGAGCAGCGCCCTTACGGTCCGCACCTCCTTCGGCAAAGCCTGAAAAGTCTCCAACCAGAAGAAAGGATCGAGCACGCTTGGACTGCGCGCGAACAGTTCGCTGGCGTAGAGTGAATGACGTTTCTGAGACACACGGTCGCCCAATTGGTCGACCCTGAGCGACAAGACCCGAGCCTGTTTCAATTCACCATCGAGTTCGCTGAATTGCTTTGTCAGCTCCTCGCGCTCGTTGGCGATATCAGCGCTCTCGGGGGCCGCATCCTTGGCAGGCGCGGGGCCAAGCTGCTTCAAGCGCTCCTCCGCCTCGCGGGTGCGCGGCTCGAGTTCGTCGATCTTGGCCCGCAGTGCGTCCGTCGCCGTGTTGAGCGTTTCTCGAAAAGTTGCCAGCGCCTCAGCGGTGATCTCGTCGCTACCGACAGAGGCTTCGATCTCGTCCAGCGACGATTTGATCGAGTCGAGCGAGGGTGGCTCCGCGGTCTCGGCCCGCGCGCCCGCATCGACGGCCGCGCCCAAAACGAGAAACGCGCTCGTTATGGTCCAAAGAACGAATTGCCGGCCAATCGCAGGCCAAGTACCGATCGTCATGAGTGTGTCTCCTCCCGGCGGGGATGCGGTCGGCGGGTTACGCACTGGCGCTGCAAGCTGCGCGCCCCAAATCCTCTGGCGCGGCGGTGCCCGGGCCGCCTTGATTCCCTCAAGACCCGCGTCTAAGACCCTGAGCGGGCACGAAAACCATGATCGTCCTGATCGATAATTACGACAGCTTCACGTTCAACCTGTTCCACTATCTGGGCGGACTAGGGGCGGATGTCCTGGTCTACCGCAATGACAAGGTCGCAGCCGATCGGGTCATAGCCATGGAGCCGGAGGCCATCGTGCTATCGCCCGGCCCGCGCACACCGAGCGACGCCGGCATCTGCCTCGAGCTCATCGCCAAAGCCGCCCCGACGATCCCGGTGCTCGGCGTTTGTCTCGGCCATCAGGCGATCGGACAGGCTTTCGGGGGCTGCGTGGTGCGCGCTCCGGTGCAAGTCCATGGCAAGCTCTCCGAGATCCGACACCAGCGCGAGGGCATCTTTCGCGGCCTCAATGCGCCGTTCAAGGCCACGCGCTATCATTCTCTCGTGATCGAACGAGCGAGCTTGCCGGACGAGCTGGCGGTGACCGCCGAGACCGATGATCGTCTGATCATGGGGCTTGCACATGGCACGCTTCCGGTGCACGGGGTTCAGTTTCACCCCGAGAGCATCGCCTCCGAGCATGGCCATCTCATCTTGCGGAACTTTCTCGAGATCGCTGCGGCTTGGAACGCTTCGACCGGGAGGCATCCGACCGGGCTTCGGGCAACGCGCCGTATGTTGTGAGACGCGAACGTGACCGACGAGTTCAAGGGATTGATCGCCAAGGCTGCGACCGGCGCGGCGCTGACCCGCGAGGAGGCTGCCCGCGGCTTCGATACCATGATGTCGGGTGAAGCGACGCCCTCGCAAATGGGCGGCCTGCTGATGGCGCTGCGCGTGCGCGGCGAAACCGTCGATGAGATTACCGGCGCGGTCTCCGCCATGCGGGGGAGGATGCTGCGCGTGCAGGCGCCGGCGGACGCGGTCGACGTCGTGGGCACCGGCGGTGATGCCTCCGGCTCGTACAACATCTCGACCTGCGCGGCCTTCATCACTGCCGGTGCGGGCGTTCCCATCGCCAAGCACGGCAACCGAGCGCTTTCGTCCCGCTCAGGCTCAGCGGATGTGCTGGCGGCGCTTGGCGTGCGTATCGATCTGTCGCCGGAACAGATCTCCCACTGCATCACAGAAGCTGGCATCGGCTTTATGTTCGCTCCGTCGCATCATCCGGCGACGAAGAACGTGGCGCCGACCCGCGCCGAGCTCGGCACACGGACGATCTTCAACCTGCTTGGGCCATTATCAAACCCCGCCGGCGTGAGACGGCAGATGGTCGGCGTGTTTTCGCGCCAATGGCTCGAGCCGCTCGCCAACGTGCTGAAGAATCTCGGCGCCGAGCGGGCTTGGGTGGTGCACGGCTCCGACGGCCT
>JAFAHL010000103.1 GCA_019237215.1 Hyphomicrobiales bacterium
CCATCGCGTGTTCGAGCCGCGCCGACGTCCACGTCTTGAGCGCGGCTTCGACCGCAGCCTTGCGGCTGAAATGAACGAACGGCTGGATGCCTTGGACGGCATCGCCGATCGGGACGCCCTCCTCGACCGAGAGCCTCGCCTTGTGCAATTGCGCGACTTGCCGCAAGGCAGCTGAGACGATCGTGCCGGGCGCCGTACCGGCGGTGCGCGCCTTGCCGAATTGCACTTCGAGCTCGCCGGTGCGCCCGGCGAAGGCGGTATCGATCAAGCCGTCGAGCGCAAGCGTCGAGGCGTCAGCCACCACCGCCATCACATCTTCGAGCTCGACGCGCGCCTTGCCGCGCGCGAACAGCGCGAGCTTGCGAACCTCATGGCGCGACGCGAGCCGATCGCCGCCGAGCAACGGAACGAGGGCGGCGCGCGCCTGCGGTGAGATGGCAAGCCCCGCCTCGCGCATCTCGTCATCGATGAGGCGAACCAAATCCCTTTCCGAGTCGGCGTAGCAAGGAAGCGCGACGGCGTTCCTGGCGCGCTCGCATATCGCGCGCAGCGGGGCGTTGCGCTTGAGATCGCCGGCCTCGATCACGACTCGGCAGTCCGGCGCCGGCGCCGCAATGAGCGCCTCGACCGCGGGAGCAAAGTTGCGCGCGCCGGCTTTCACCCAAACCGCGCGGCGGCCTCCGAACAGCGGAATGGTGTTGGCCTCCTCGACGAGGCGCGAGGGTTCGCTGGCGAGATCGTCGCCCTCGAGCCGGGCCAGTTGAAAGGGATCCTTGAGGTCGTCAACCGACATGCGTACGAGCGCTTCCGCGCGCTCGCGCACCAAGCCTGCGTCCGGGCCGAAGACGAGCACGATCGACCGCTGCGGACGCGCGAGGAACTTGTCGACGTCGGAGCCTTTCAGCGCGACCATGAGATCTCCGTGACCACACCGTGCCCGCGGCCGCGGGCATCGAGCATGCGTTCGCGGCGCCGTGGAGCACGCGCGCGGATCGAATACGGCCGTGGTGGCCGGCGGTGGACGATGACGGTGAAAGCTGTCTTACGTGCCGGCAATGAAATAGGACGAAAGCCGCAATCTGATATTGTCTGCGACAACTTTTGCCGCGCGCAGCTCTGCGTCGCGCAATCCGCGCACGCGAGCATATCGTTGCTCCTGGCCGGGAATGTCGTAAGACACGCGAGCGAAGGTCGTGCCGGTGACCACGATTTTGCCGGTTGCGATTTCGGTCAAGGTATAATTCGCATTGAGCCCGTAGTTCTCGACATCCGGCCGCGAGGTATTGACATCGACGATGATCGACGCACGCGTGGAGCTGATGGCGATCTTCAGCCGATGGGTGGGTGGGGCGGCGTAGCCGCCGCCGGTGAAGTCGTAAAGCAGCACGTTGCGAATCTCGACCGCGATCCGCGCCTCGTCGGTTCCCTTCGGGGCGCCGATCTGAAGCACGTCAACGGCGCTGAGCTGGTCGCGCAAGACCGGCCCGCCGGTCGGAGACTGTTCGCCATAGAGCGGCTGGAAGCAGCCGCCCGCGAGCGCGGCGATCACGAGCGCGGCGGCGGCGCGCATGATTCTTCCTTGCGCCGAGCCCCCCGGCGCAGGCGCGGCCTGCCAGCGTTCCGCGCCGCGAGGGGCGCAGACCCCCGACCGATCCATGCCCTTGTCATGCCACCACATTGACGATCCTTTGCGGCACCACGATCACCTTCTTGGGCGGCCTGCCATCGAGTGCCCGTTTTACCGCATCAAGCGCCAAAACGGCAGTTTCGATCTCGGTCTTCGCCGCATTTCGGGCGACTGTGACATCTCCGCGCTTCTTACCATTGATTTGGACCGGAAGTGTGATCGTGCTCTCGACCAGAAGTTCTTCTTCGAGCGCCGGCCAAGCCCCTGAAGCCACAAGCGTTTCATGGCCGAGCGCGGCCCAGCACTCCTCCGCCAAATGCGGCATCATGGGGTGAAAGAGGCGCACCAGGATGTCGGCCGCTTCCCGCGCCGCCCACCGATAGTCGGCCGTTGGCTCACTCTCGTGGTCGGCGAGCGAGGCCTGGAAGGCGTTCGCGAACTCGTAGATGTGGGCGACGCAGACGTTGAAGCGGAGCCGTTCGATGTCTTCGGAGACGCGCGCGAGCGCGCGGTGGGCGGCCTTGCGCAAGGCGAGCGCGGGCTCGCCGAAGCGCGGCGGTCGCGGCAGATCGGCGGGCGCCGCCGCCTCTGCCGCCTCACGCACGAGCCGCCAGAGTCGTTGCAGGAAGCGCCAAGCCCCCTGCACGCCTTCCTCGGTCCAGATCACGTCGCGCTCCGGGGGCGAATCGGAGAGCATGAACCAGCGCGCGGTGTCGGCCCCGTAACTCGCGATGATGTCGTCGGGGTCGACGGTGTTGCGTTTCGACTTCGACATCTTCTCGATCGGGCCGATCGCGACCGGCTCGTTCGTCGCGCGCAGCGTGGCGCGACGCGTCTCGCCGGCGCCTTCGACCTTTACCTCGGCGGGCTCGACCCATTCGCCGTTCGCAGCCTGGTAGGTCTCGTGCACCACCATGCCCTGGGTGAAGAGGCCCGCGAACGGCTCGTCGAGGTCGATGTGTCCGGTCGCGCGCATCGCGCGGGTGAAGA
>JAFAHL010000425.1 GCA_019237215.1 Hyphomicrobiales bacterium
CGTGGCTCACGCAGCCGTTCGCAAGTGCTCGACGAGCTGGCGGGCGTAGGGCGGCAGCTCGTCGAGGCTGCGGATGCAGATCGTGAGCTCGCGCACCGCCCAGGGATCGGTCAGCGCCACCGGGACGATCGCCATTGTCCGCGCGACCCGCCGTGCGGTCGTCTCCGGCACGATGCCGATCCCGACATTGCACTCGACTAGGCGACATACGGCATCGAAACTGCGCAATTGCACGCGCAGTCGCAGCGGCTGTCCGATGCGCGCCGCCTTGTCCGCAAGGAAGCGCTGCAACGCGCTCGCGCGATCGAGGCCGACGAAGTCGTGGTCCAGGACATCCCCGAAGGAAACCTTCGAACGCCTGGCGAGCGGATGGTTGCGCGCCACGACCAGCACGAATCGGTCCTTGCGGAAGGGGTAGGTTTCCAACGCGCTTGCATCGACGGTGGCAGCGACGATGCCGAGGTCGGCAACCCCCTCGGCGATCAGGCCCACGATCTCGTCGCTCAGTCGTTCCTCGAGATCGACGCTGACATTGGGGTGCGTGGAAAGGAACGAGCTCAGCGCTTCAGGCAGAAATTCGGTAAGCGCGTTGGTGTTGGAGAGTACCCTGATCTGGCCGGCGAGGCCGCCGGCATAGGCGCCAAGGTCCTCGCGCAAGCGCTCGGCTTGGCGCAGGATCGAGCGCGCGTGTTGCAACAGCGTGCGGCCGGCTTGGGTCGGGGTCACCCCTTGCCGTCCGCGCACGAGCAGCGCCGCGCCCAGCGCCTCTTCCATGTTACGAATGCGCGTGCTGGCGGCAGCCAGCGCGAGATGCGCCCGCGCGGCGCCGCCCGTGATGCTCCCCGCCTCGACCACGTGGCGAAACAAGCTGAGATCGGTCAGGTCGAAGCGCATCAGTCGGATTTGGCCTTGTCGCATCCGGTTGCCTTCGAATTAGACGAAGGAAAGCTACGCGAAATACCTATTGTCCGCCAAGTCCCTGCGCATCATATTCGCCATTGACGAAAGCCAAGACCACCGAGGACTAGCGGATTGCGGCGCATTGCGGCTTTGGTTAGGAACGCAACGCCCGAGACGGAGAAGAGCAATGGCCGAAATCAAGGTGCCCGTTGAACGGCCACTCTCTCCACATCTGTTCATCTACAAGCCGACGCTGACGATGACGATGTCCATCGTTCATCGCATCACCGGTGCCAGTCTCTATTTCGGGACGTTGCTGGTGGCTTGGTGGCTGATCGCGGCGGCATCCAGCCCCAATGCCTATGCCGGGATCGGATCGTTCATGAGCTCGTTCATCGGGCGGCTCATCTTATTCGGCTACACCTGGGCGCTCCTCCACCACATGCTGGGCGGCGTTCGGCACCTGATCTGGGACACCGGGCGCGGCTTCGGCCCGCACGAGCGCGAATGGCTCACGGTGGCAAGCCTCATTGGGTCCATCAGCCTGACCATCATCATTTGGATCGTCGGCTACCTGTACATGGGAGGGCCGCGCTGATGGCTGTCGGAAATATGAGCACGCCGCTCAAGCACGTGCGCGGTCTCGGCCCGGCCAAATCCGGCACGGGACATTTCTGGCGTCAGCGCCTGACTGCGGTCGCCAACGTGCCGCTCACCATCGCTTTCGTCCTCATCGTGGTGGCGCTACTCGGGCGCAACCACGCAGCGGTGATGCAGATCCTCGGCTCGCCGCTCGTTGCCGTCATCATGCTGCTATTTATCGCCTCGGTGACGACGCATATGCGCATCGGCATGCAGGTCATCATCGAAGACTACGTGCAAGACGAAGGCAGCAAGCTCATCCTCCTGATGGCGAACACGTTCTTCACCGTTGCAGTCGGGTTGGCGTCGGGCTTTGCCATCCTGATGCTCAGCTTCAAGGTGTGACGCATGGCCAGCAACGGCGGATCGAATGGCAAGGGACCGGCCCTCAACGGCCGCGCCTATCCGATCGAAGATCATAGCTACGACGTGGTCGTGGTCGGCGCCGGCGGAGCGGGACTGCGCGCGGTCGTGGGCTGCAGCGAGGCCGGGCTGAAGACCGCTTGCATCACCAAGGTATTCCCGACCCGCTCGCACACCGTCGCGGCGCAGGGCGGCATCGCCGCTGCGCTCGGCAATATGGGCGAGGATGACTGGCGCTGGCACATGTACGACACCGTCAAGGGTGCCGACTGGCTCGGCGATCAGGATGCGATCGAATATATGTGCCGCAGCGCGCCGGAGGCGGTCTACGAGCTGGAACATTGGGGTCTGCCGTTCTCGCGGCGAGAGGACGGCAAGATCTATCAGCGCCCGTTCGGCGGCATGACCACCCATTACGGCAAGGGTATCGCGCAGCGCACCTGTGCCGCTGCCGACCGCACCGGCCATGCGATGCTGCACACGATGTACGGCCAGGCGCTACGCCATGCTGCCGAATTCTTCATCGAGTTCTTCGCCATCGACGTGATCGTGGATGAAGAAGGCCGCTGCCGCGGCGTCGTCGCCATCAAGCTCGACGACGGCTCGATCCATCGCTTCAGCGCGCACATGACGATCCTCGCCACCGGCGGTTACGGGCGCGCCTACTTCTCCTGTACCTCGGCGCATACTTGCACCGGCGACGGCAACGCCATGGTGCTGCGGGCCGGCCTGCCGCTGCAGGACATGGAATTCGTGCAATTCCATCCCACCGGCATTTATGGCGCAGGCTGCCTGATCACCGAGGGCGCGCGCGGGGAGGGGGCCTACCTCGTCAATTCGGAAGGCGAGCGCTTCATGGAGCGCTATGCGCCGTCGGCCAAGGATCTCGCCTCGCGCGACGTCGTCTCACGCGCGATGACCATCGAGATCCGCGAGGGCCGCGGGGTCGGCAAACACAAGGACCACATCTATCTGCACCTCGACCATCTCGATCCGGCGGTGCTGCACGAGCGGTTGCCTGGCATTTCCGAATCGGCGCGCATTTTCGCCGGAGTCGACGTCACAACCGATCCGATCCCGATCGTACCGACGGTGCATTACAATATGGGCGGCATCGCCACCAACTATCACGGCGAAGCGCTGACCAAGAAGAACGGCAACGACGACTTCGTGGTGCCCGGCCTGATGTCGCTCGGGGAAGCGGCTTGCGTGTCCGTGCACGGCGCAAATCGCCTGGGCTCGAACTCGCTGATCGACTTGGTGGTGTTCGGCCGCGCGGCGGCCATGCGCTGCGCCGAAGTTCTGCATCCCGGGGACAGCCACCCGGATCTGCCGAAGGATTCGGCCGACCGCGCGCTCGCGCGCCTCGACAAGTTCCGCCACGCTTCGGGCCAGACGCCGACGGCGCAGTTGCGCCTGAAGATGCAGAAGGTGATGCAGAACAATTGCGCGGTGTTCCGCACCGCCGAGGTTCTCGATGAAGGTCATAAGCTCATTCATGAGATCTACGGCGGCGTCACCGACATCAGGGTCACGGATCGTTCGCTGATCTGGAACTCGGACCTGATCGAGACGCTCGAATTCGACAACTTGATCGCGCAGGCCGTCGTCACCATGGACTCGGCGAAGAACCGCACTGAGAGCCGCGGAGCGCACGCGCGCGAGGACTTCCCCGAACGCGACGACAAGAACTGGATGAAGCACACGCTCGCCTGGCTCGATGCCGATGGCAAGGTCACGATCGACTACCGGCCGGTGCACGCCTACACGCTCACGAACGAGGTGTCGTACATCGAGCCCAGGCCGCGCGTGTATTAGAGGCGCTAGCGAGACATCAGATGGTTCAATTCACGCTGCCGAAAAACTCCAAGGTTACCGACGGCAAGACCTGGGCGTATCCCAGCGGTGCCGATCACGTGCGCGAGTATCGCATCTACCGCTGGAATCCGGACGACGGCAAAAACCCGCGCATGGATACCTATTACGTCGATTGTGACGATTGCGGGCCGATGGTTCTCGACGCGCTCATTTGGATCAAGAACAACATCGACTCGACGCTGACCTTCCGCCGCTCCTGCCGCGAGGGCGTGTGCGGTTCCTGCTCCATGAATATCGACGCCACCAATACGCTCGCCTGCACCAAGGCGATGGCCGACATCAAGGGCGCGGTGAAGATCTACCCGTTGCCGCACATGCCGGTGGTGAAGGATTTGGTCCCCGATCTCACCAACTTCTATGCCCAGCATGCCGCGATCGAGCCGTGGCTGCAGACTACTTCGCCGACGCCGCAGAAGGAGTGGAGGCAGAGCCAAGAGGACCGTCAGAAGCTCGACGGCCTCTACGAGTGCATCCTGTGCGCGTGCTGCTCGACCGCCTGCCCGAGCTATTGGTGGAACAGCGAGCGTTTCCTGGGCCCCGCCGCCCTGCTCCAGGCCGACCGCTGGCTCAAGGACAGCCGCGACGAGGCGACCGGGCAGCGCCTTGACAATCTCGAGGACCCGTTCCGCCTCTACCGCTGCCACACCATCATGAACTGCGCCAAGGCCTGCCCCAAGCACCTCAACCCCGCCAAGGCCATCGCCGAGATCAAGCGGATGATGGTCGAGCGGCAAATGTGATCCGCGATTTGATTTGATTGGGGTGGGGCACGCCGCGACGCGCGAGGGCGGCGTGCAGCCATAGCCGCATTCCTCGGAGACATCGATGCCCAAGCCGATCCGCCGGGTGGTGACTGACGGTCGTGGTACCTGTCGTCCGGTGTCAAGCGCGGCAACGACAGAGTACGATGGGCGGCTCTAGCGCTCGCGCAAACGCAGGAGGAAACGCCATCATGGCTTTGAGTGCAGACATTCGCCGCGTGGTCACCACCATCGACAGCAAGGACAAGGCGGTGGTGCTGCTGGACGGTGCCAATCCGCACAAGAAGGTGCGGCCGCAGGCGCAGACCGTGTCGCGATTGTTGTGGGTCACGGATCAGACCCCGGCCGACCTTTCCGGCAGCGCCGACCGGGCCGCGATCGACATCGGCATCATGCCTCCGCGCGGCGGCACTGTCTTTCGCATCGTCGATTTTCCGCCGGAAACGCCCGAAACGAGCAAGCTCGATGCCAACACCATGCACCAAAGCCTGGGCGACGGCGCACCCAAGCGCGGCTTGCCGCCTCGGCATCCGGCCATGCACCGCACGCGCACGGTGGACTACGCCGTCGTCATGGCCGGCGAGATCGACATGCTGCTCGACGAGTCGGAGATTCACTTGAAGGCGGGAGACGTCTTGGTGCAGCAGGGCACCAATCACGCCTGGGTCAATCGCGGCACCGAGCCCTGCCGCATCGCCTTCATCCTGGTCGATGCGAAGGAGCCTTGAGCATCGGCTGCGTTGCGGCCCATAATCCGACGAAGCGCGCCGCGCAGGGGCGCCATCGATGGAGCGATCGGGATGGAACGTGCTTGCGCCGAGCCGGAGCTTCGTCCGCCGCCGTTCGCCTTAAGACCGCTATCGGCGGCGCTGGGCGCCGAGATCATCGGCGTCGATCTGAGCGCGGAGATCGACGATTATACCTTCGCGCAAATCCGAGACGCCTGGCACCAAAACCTCGTCATCCTCCTGCGCGATCAGGAGCTGAGCGAGGAGGACCAAGTTCGCTTCGCGGAAAAATTCGGTCCACCGGCGGTAATCCACACCAAGCAATTCGTGCGCAATCATCCAGCGGTGATGCTGATCTCGAACATCCGCGAGGACGGCAAGCTGATCGGCGCTTTGCCCGACGGCGAGATGCATTTCCATACCGACCAGTGCCATCAGCAGCGGCCGGCAATGGCCTCGATGCTCTATGCTCTCGAGGTGCCGAGCACTGGCGGCAACACGCTGTTCGCCAACGGCTACGCGGCCTATGCGACCCTGCCGGATGGAATGAAACGGCGCATCGAGGGTCGCAAGGCACTCAATGCCTACGACTACGACAGCGCGGCCATGAAGCGCGGCACGCGGCTCGCCGAGGGAGTGCCGTCCTACGTGCATCCCGTGGTCCGCACCCATCCGGCGACCGGCCGCAAGGCGCTCTACGTCAACCGCCTGATGACGGTGCGGATCGAAGGGCTGCCCGAGCCGGAGAGCAACGAGCTGCTCGCTACGTTGTTCGACCACCAGGAGCGACGCGAATTCGTCTACGAGCACGTCTGGCGTCCCGGCGACCTGCTGATGTGGGACAACCGTTGCACGCTGCATGCACGAACCGATTTCAGCCCAAACGAGCGGCGTCTGATGCGTCGCGTGACCATCCTCGGCGAAAAGCCAGTGTGATTCTTCGTGCTCGCTGACACCATATCGTCTCCCGCGCACACGGGGAGACGCAATGGTCTGCCTTTGCGACCATGGGTGTCGCGACGCGGCGACCCCGCGCGCGCGCGAGATACTGACTCGGATGCAGCGTCGGAGAATTCGCAGTGATCGGCCGCAAAGATGATCCCGCCTTCCTTTATTTTCCCACCAACTACCGCTGGTCCATGGGCCTGCTCATTTGCCTGAGCGCTGCGCCCTGGACCGGTGTCGAGATCGACGAGGTCAATCGCGTTGGACGCGCGCTCGAAAATCACGTCGGCGACGACGCCGCCTGGTTCGACGAATGGACCCGCATGGGCGACAAGATCGCGGCGCGCGGCCGCGACGAGGAGCGCAGGGGGCACAGGCTCACCGCGGCATCCTGCTTCATGCGCGCGACGCGCTATTACCAGACCGGGGAGCGTTTCATTCAGCCGCGCTCTGAGCGCAGCATGGCCGTCTACGCCACGTCGGTGAAAATCTTCAAGGACGCCGCCGCCATCATCCGCCATCCGCGCATCGAATCGGTCGAGGTGCCCTACGACGGCAGCAGTCTCCCGGCGCTGCTCGTGCATGCCGAGCCCAGTGCCGCGGGATCGAAACCGGCGCCCTGCATGGTGTTCTTCGACGGCTTCGACGTCACCAAGGAGCTGCAATACGGCTACGGCGTCCCCGACCTCGCCGCGCGCGGCATCGGATGCCTCATCGTCGACGGCCCCGGCAACGGCGAGAGCGTGCGTTTCCGCAACTTGCCGCTCATCGCCGAGACCGAGCGCTATGCCACCGCCGCCTACGAGTATCTCGCCGGCCGTCGCGAGTTCGATTCTCGCCGCATTGGGGTGATGGCGCTGAGCCTCGGCGGTTACTACGCGCCGCGCGCCGCCGCGCTCGAGCCGCGCTTCGCTTGCTGCGTCGCCTGGGGGGCGCAATGGGACTATCACGCTATCTGGGCGAAGCGCCTCGACGACCTTGCCTCAGGCAAGGTGCTCTCCCTGTCGGTGCCGCCGGAGCATCTCCAGTGGGTGCTCGGGGTATCGAGCCAGGCGGCGGCGCTCAAGAAGCTCGAAGCTTTCCGGCTCGACGGCATCGTGCAGAAGATGAGGTGTCCATTCCTGCTCCTGCATGGCGCGGGCGACGAGCAAATTCCGCTGTCGCTCGCGGAAAAATGCTTCGCCGCGGTCGGCTCGAAAGAGAAAACCTTCAAGGTCTTCGAGCGCGAGGAAGGCGGTTTCCACCACTGCCAGGTCGACAACGTCACGATCGCCGTGCATTACATGTGGGACTGGATCGAAGACGTGCTCAAGCCCGCAGCCTGATCCGGCCTGTCCGTGACCAGGCGGGAATTTTTTGCAATGGCGGCATCGCCGATCTATCTCACCGAAGCGGACGTGGGCCGGCTGGTCACGGTCAAAGACGCCATTGCGACGCTCGAAGCATTGTTCGCTACCTGGGGGCAGCCCTCTACCAGCAATCTGCCACGGCAGCGCGCGCGACTTGCGGGTGGTGCCTTCAACCTGATGGGCGCCGCCTATCGCGCGAAAGGGGTCCACGGCCTCAAGGCCTATGCCGGGGTGAAGGGCGCGCAATTTCACGCGCTGCTCTACTCCTCGATCGACGGCAAGCTCAAGGCGATCATCGAGGCCGATCTGCTGGGGCAGATGCGCACCGGTGCCGCGAGCGGAGTTGCGACCAAGCTTCTTGGCCAATGCGGATGCGCATACGCTGGCCGTCATCGGCACCGGCAAACAATCGCGCACGCAAGTCGCCGCGGTGTGTGCAGTCAGGCCGATCACGCGGGTCAAGGTCTTCTCCCGCACGGCCGAGCACCGCGAGGCCTACGCGCGTTCGGTGGAAAAA
>JAFAHL010000727.1 GCA_019237215.1 Hyphomicrobiales bacterium
TCCAACTACCAGATGGTCAATCTGCTGCTGGTCGACGTGATCCTGGAGGCGTTGGGCAAGCTCAACCCGGCACGCGCCATCGCCCATTCCGGCGCTTCGAGCGCGCTCGGTATTGCCTGGCAGCGGGGGCGGCCTGGACAATCCGCCATGCAATACGAGATCGCGGGCTCCGCCTACGGGGCCGCTGCGGGCCATGACGGCGCCACCGCGACCGCCACGCATCTGAGCAACCTGCACACCACGCCGATCGAGATTCTGGAATCGGAATTTCCCTGCCGGATTACCCGTTTCGAGCTCGTCGCGGATTCGGGCGGCGCCGGCCAATGGCGCGGTGGCTTGAGTCTGCTGCGCGAGTACGAGCTTTTGGAAAATGCGACCGTCATTCGCCGCTACGACAAGAGCCGCTTCCCGCCCCGCGGCATCGCAGGCGGCAAGGCCGGACGCGGGGCGCGCTTCGTCATCAGGCTCGCCACCGCGCAGGAATATGAGACGCCGTCCTCGGGTCGCTACGAGATGCAAGCGGGCGAGCGCTTCCTGTTGCAAAGCGCGGGCGGCGGCGGCTGCGGCGATCCGCGCCGCCGCGATCGCGCCGCGCTTGCCCGTGATATGGCCGAGGGATATGTCTCGGCCGACGCGGCGAAGAAGGACTATGGCGGTTAGCGGCTGTCCTCATCCTGAGCAGCGCCTGAACCAGAGGTTTCCAGCATGGCCTTTTCCAGCTGGCGCGGCGTCGTGGGCATGATCAATCCGACCCTGCGGCCCGGCGTGACCGAGGAAGTCATCCGCCTGCTGCCGGAAGGCATCGGACTCATCCCGTTGTTCCTCAATATCCGCCGCGGCACCGAGGACGAGTTCGCGACCATGATGCCGGCCTACGAGGAGCTCGTTGCGGTGTTGGCCGAGTGCGGATGCGACCTCATTCATCCCCACGGCGCGCCGCCGTTCATGGTGCAGGGCCGCAAGCGCGAAGCCGAGATCGTCAGGGCATGGGAGAAGAAATACAAGACGCCGATCATGAGCGTCGCGCAGAACCACGTGAACGCGCTCAAGACGCTCAACGCCAAGACGATCCTCGGCGCCACGTATTTCCCGCCCAAGCTCAACGCCATCTTCGCCAAATATTTCCGTGACGCCGGCTTCACCGTGCGCGGCATGGCTGGGATCGATGTGCCGTTCGACAAGGTGCAGGAGCTGTCGAGCCACCAGGTCTACGCCCACATCAAGCGCAATTTCCTCAAGGCGAAAGGCGCCGACGCGATCTACATGCTCGGCTCCGGCTGGCGCACGCTCGACATCATCGAAACGCTGGAGCAGGACCTGCAGGTGCCGGTGGTGCATCCGGTGACGGCACGCGTATGGGAAATTCAAAAGCGGCTGCACGTGCGCGAGCCGCGATCGGGCTTCGGCCATCTGCTCGCGGCGCTGCCGTAGCGGGACGACCATGTCCGCAAGCCCGCGCGCGGCGCTCCTCCTTCTCGTCTGCAGCCTGTGCTGCGGGCCGTCGATCGCGCAGCAAGCGGGGGCGCAATCGGTCGAGTCCTTCTACAAGGGCCGCACCGTGACGATGCTGGTGGGTACTTCGCCGGGGGGCATCAACGACATTTCGGCGCGGCTGGTGGCGCGGCATCTCTCGCGCTTCATCGCGGGTAGCCCGAACATCATCGTCCAAAACAATCCCGGTGGTGGCGGGCTCGTGACCGCCAACCGCCTCTACTTCAATTCGGACAAAGACGGCTCGGTCCTCGCCAAGCTCGAGCGCGCGGTGCCGCAGCTCGCGATCCAGGGTCATCCCAACGCCCAGTTCGATCCGGCAAAGTTCACCTGGCTCGGCAGCCTGTCGTCCTACGCCGACGACGCCTATCTGATGCTCGTCAACACCCAGCACGCGGCCAAGACCGTTGCCGACCTCAAGGGGCGCGGCATCGAGGTCGTGTTGGGCGCCGACAATGCGGCGTCGAGCAACCTGATCTTCGCCGTGATCGCCAAGGAGGTGCTCAGCCTCAACGTGAACATCGTGCGCGGCTACGCCGGCGCGGCGCCGCTGTTTCTCGCTATGCAGCGCGGCGAGCTCGACGGCCAGATGGTGGGCTTGAGCTCGGTGCGCACCGGCCAGCGGGATCTGTGGATGCGACGCGCATTCCGGCCGCTGATGGCGTTCGGCCGCACCCGGCGCCACGCCGAGTTTCCGGACATGCCGATCGCCCGCGAGCTCACCAGCGATCCCAGCGCGCTGTCGCTCATCGCATTCGCGGAGTTGCCATTTTTTATGGCGCTGCCGTTCGCCGCGCCGCCCGACGTCCCGCCGCATCGCGCCCAGGCGCTGCGGACGGCGTTCATGGCGATGTGCCGGGACAAGGCCTTCCTCGAGGAGGCTGAAAAGCTCGGCATCGACATGAGCCCGATCGACGGCGAGGCGATCCTCGCCTTGCTGGCACGCACCGCCGCCACGCCGAGCGAGGTGATCGCGCGCTACAACGCGATCGGCGGCGAGAAGAGGTAGCGCAAAGCCAAGTTCGCGTTCACGCCGCGTCGCTCATGGACACCCAAGGCCCAATCGCGCATGCAGCGCTTGCGCGCAATCAAGGCTGCTTCGAATCCATCAGCACGAACAGGATTCGGCAGGGCTGCGTGCCGCGATTGATCCAGGCGTGATTGGTCGCCTGCTGGATCACGACGTCGCCCGCCTTCACGTGCACCACCGAGTCGTCGAGCATCATGTCGATCTCGCCCGACAAGATCACGGCGTAGTCGACGGTGCGCGTGCGGTGCATCAGCGGATGCTTGACCGGCAGGCCCCTGGCGGGCGCGTGATCGCCGATCACCTTCATCATGAAATTGGGATCCATTTTCGCTTCCGCAGCGGGATCGAGTGGCGGAAATTCGACCACGCGGATCGCGGTGCCGTTGTCGGGCGGCGACAGGCCGATGGGCTTGATGGCGTTGTCGTCTTTGAACGAGAATCCCGGCGGTGAGGAATCCGTGATCCACAGGTTCGCTGCTGGGTTGCCGGATCGACCGGGGTTGAGCGTGAGGCGGCCGTCGAACAGCGCGATCGCCTTGTTGTTGGCGTCGAGGCCGGTCACGACGCGGCGGACATCAGCCGCCGTGGCGCTAGAGCACGCCAACAGGACGGCGAAGATCGACCAGATTGTCTTGTGCATCATTGCTTCCTCCCTTGTATTGCCCGAACGGCGCCGGCGTTGGGCCGCGTATGGCGGCGTGCCGCTAGCGCGGGCCAATGCCGATCGCGACCGTCATGCCTGCTCCAGCATGCGGTCCTGCTTGCCGAAGTGATAACGCGGGAGCACGTCAAGATCGGTGCCGGTGACGCGTATCACCCAGGCCTGCTTCGGATGCGCGGTCGAATGGATCACGCCGGGGCCGTAGGCTTTGGTCTCCCCCGGCCCGAGGCGATACCTGCTCACCGCTTGCAGAACCGCATGCGCCTCGCTCTGCGGGTTGGTACGGCGCCATTCGGTCATCTCGGTATATTCGCGCGCGTTGCCGTAGATCGCCCACGATGAGCCGTGGCTATGCGGCTTGCCGATCTTTTTTCCTTCCTGCACGTGCGCGAGCACGTAGAAATCGGTCTCAGGATCGTGGTGCAGCACACGCCGGCCCGGCGGCATATCGTCGCTGAAAGTCTCGGCGACGAAGGCGGGATTGGATAGAAGCCGTGCGAGCCGATCGGCGACCTGCGGCAAAGCATCGCCCAACGGCGCTGCTTTGAGCACCGCGCGGCTGTCGGCGCAGAATTCATCGAGCGTGTAAGCCATGGCTCTCTCTCCATTCCGATCCGTTATCTTCCTATAACAAGTCTCGGCTTTGCGCATCCGCCGCGTATGAGTACGATCGGCCCGCGAGAATAAAGCTGGAGGAGCGAATGTCCCGTTTTGCCGGTTTGATCGGCTGCATGGCCGTGGCGAGCGTCGCGCTGTGGCCGCCGTCGAGCCCGGCGCAGGAGGCTTATCCGTCACGAACGGTGAAGATCGTGGTTCCGGCCGTGGCCGGCTCGACCACCGATACGCTCGCGCGCGTCGTGGCGGACCAGCTCAGCCAGAAATGGGGCAAGGCCACCATCGTGGAGAACATTCCCGGCGGCGCCATGAACATCGCGGCGCTTGGCGTCGCGCGCGCGGCGCCGGACGGTTACACGCTGCTGGTCGCGCCGCCCTCCCCGCTCTCGTTCAATCATCTTCTCTATCGCGAGACCGGCTACGAGCCGAGCAAGTTCGTCCCCATCACCATGCTGGCGAAAATCCCGAACGTCCTCGTCGTTCGCAAGGACCTCGCGGCGGCCACGTTGCAGGAGCTGATCGACTACGGCAAAGCCAATCCCGGCAGGCTCACCTACGCCTCGCAGGGCGTCGGCTCGACGGCGCATCTGTCGGCGGCGCAACTCGAAGTGCAGACCGGCATCAGGATGGTGCACGTGCCCTATCGCGGCGCGCAGCCCGCGCTCACCGACGTCGTCGCCGGTCACGTCGACATGTTCTTCGACACGCTCGCAACTTCGGTGCCGCTCTATCGCGACAACAAGGTCAAGCTCATGGGGGTCGCCGACCTCAAACGCGCCGGCGTCATTCCCGAGATTCCGACGCTTTCCGAAGCGGGGTTACCGGGCTTCAAATCGATCACCTGGTTCGGCTTGGTTGCGCCGCCGGCCACGCCCGCCGCGTTGGCCGAAAAGATCAATCGCGACGTGGTCGAAATTCTCCACGGCAAAGACGCCGGCGACGTGCTGCGTAAGATGTCGCTCGAGACCGGCGCGACCGCGCCGGCGGAGACCGCCCGTTTCTTTGCCGAAGAAACGGCACTGTGGAGCAAGGTGATCAAGGAGGCGGGCATCGAGCCGCAGTAATCGTCGCAAGCCCCAGCAAAGCCAAAGCCCGCGCGTCACGTCAACAATTCCGCCGCGCGATAAGCGCGCAGCGCGCCGGGATGAAGCGGCACGCCGCCGAACTCGAGCGCCGCGGCACCACGTGAGCGCAGCGGCTCGAGCAGCTCCTCCATCCCGATGAACAGCGGATTGAGTCGGCCGAGCTCGCCGGCGCTCGTGGCGATCGCCTCGACCGCTTCGCGCACGATCGCGTCCGGCACGCGCTGGTGGGTGACGAGCACGTTGACCACCGCGACCTGCGGCAGGTCGGCCTCGAGGCCGCGGATCGCGCCGGCGCGCATCACGGTGCGGCGATAATAGGGAACCGCCTGCATGACCGCTTCGAGCTCGCCGCTCCGATAAGGCAGCACGCGCAGCGCGATGCGTTGGGCGAGACCGGTCATGACCGCATTGGGGATGGGGCATTGGAACTGGGCATCGACGTCGCCTGCGGCCAGAGCCGCGCCGCCGGCGGCGAAATCGAGATAGACCGGCGAGAAGTCGGAAAAACTCATGCCCAGCGCGCCGAACAGGCCGTGCGCATGTTGCACCATGCCGCTCGTGCGCGGCCCGACCGCGATCCGCCGCCCGCGCAGATCGGAAAATGAGCGGATCGGCGATTGCGCGCGCACGATGAAAAACAGCGGGCCTGCGTTCATAGGCGCCGCCATGGCGAGATCGATCGGATGTTCGAACGGCGCCTCGCCGTTTTTAGCGCGGCCGATCCAGTTCGACGCCATGAAGCCGAACTCGAGCTCGCCCGCGTGCAGGCGATTGGCGTTTTCCGTGCTGGCGGCCTTGCATTCCATGACCTCGACCGGCGCCAAGGCCGGACGGCGTTCGAACAGCGTCTTGAGCGCGCGGCCCTGGCTATAGAAGGTTCCGTCGCGCTCGGAGGTGCCGATTCGGATCGTCATGGAGAAGAACCGAGGCCCTTCAGCGAGATTGCCGAGCCGATATTCGTTGCCGAAGCCGCGGCCGGGGTGTCAAGCCCGGCGGTAAGCGCAGATCAGCATCGACGCAGAGCGCGCTTCCCTTGCCGCCCGCGCGGTCGTAGGCTCACCAAAAAGCCGCCGATGTCCGGGAGGACGCTGGATGAGAGGGGTAGCAGTCCGACTGGGCGCCTGCATGATCGCGCTCGCGCTGCCGCCGCAAGGCGCGTGGGCGCAACAGGCAAGCGGCGCTTCCCTCAACGAGCAACAGCTTCT
>JAFAHL010000010.1 GCA_019237215.1 Hyphomicrobiales bacterium
TGCCAACCGTACATCCCGGACGTCGATCGCGTCAGGGCATGCATGGCCCACTACCGTCGCTACCTCAGCCCCCGCTGCCGTGCCCTGTTCGAGGGCGGAGCGAAGAAGCGACGCTCCTGAGCGAGAGCCGGGTCGCGCGCTCTCCCCCTGAGCCCAAACTTCCCCTCAGCTACATCGCGTACCGCTGCCCGCGTCGGCGGTCTCGTCACGGCAATGAGAATGCTCGACAGAGCGATGCATCCGCCGACGTGAGCGCGGGCACGATTCTTCTTTTCGCGGTTTCAGTGTCGGCCCTGCATGAGGGCCGCGCGCCGCTGTCAGTTGCGCCGCCCCGCTGCGCGAGAAACCGGCGGCGGGCGATAGGTTCGAACCGCAGATGCTGGTAACATCGGCTCGCGCTCTCGCGAGCGAGCGCGAGCCTGCGGAGGATGCCATGGCGAAGAAGCAAACGGATGCGGTCTACAAGATCGTCGAGGTCGTCGGTGTCAGCGACAAATCGTGGGAGGAGGCGGGCCGCAACGCGGTGGAAACAGCCGCCGGCTCGCTGCGTGACCTGCGTGTGGCCGAAGTGACGCAAATGGACATGAAGGTGGAAGACGGCAAGGTCGCCGCATTCCGCACCCGCGTGTCGCTCTCATTCAAATACGAAGCTTAAGAGGGCTTGGCAGCTTTGCTGGGGGCGCCTGGATAAAGCGGCGGATTATCGTTCCGCGCGAACCTGATCGGCACCTCTCCTCACGGTTGCAGCACCGTTGCTTGGAGTTAGAGAGGACATCGCGGTCGCGGCGCTGCTGTGCCCTTTGAGGTGCGCGCGCGCCCACGGACCGTGCCGTTCCGACCAACCCCCTGAATTTATGGGAAATGTCGGGCGAGGGCGCCGCGGGCCGTTACCCCGCCATACCCGTTAACCTATTGGAATCACGTGTTTTCAAGGTTTCGTGAAGGGCCTTGGGGACGCTCCGAAGAATCCTACTTTTCCGGTGGAAGCCCATGAACCTTCCGTCGCCCCGCCGCGACCAATAACGGGGAGATGTTGGGGGGAGCGTGTGATGAACAATTTCTCGATGTTTACCGCAGATCGCATGACCCACCTGAAGGTGGTGGCCGTGGCGCTTGTCTGCGCGACGCTGGTCGCCGGCCTTGGGGTTGCCGCGCGTGTCGCCGACGGCTCGGCCGATGGACGGTTGGAGGCGACCGTGATCAAGGCCGGCAAGCCGGTGACCGCGTCGACGAGCGAGTCCCGCACCATCCGCTGACGGTTTACGTTTTCTCAACCCCGTACTCTGCGCGCCTTCGGGCGCGCTTTCTTTTGGGCTGCCAGGTCGCGCAACGCGGACCGTGCTCAGGTGTGGCACTCGGGACACGCTCGGGAAAAATTTCCGACACCGAGACCGCCGCGCCGCTCATTCGTCAAACTGGGACTCCGGGGGCGCGGGCCTGCGCGGCGCCGCGGCCGAGGGAAGCGGAACGCCAATCTGGCGCATCAGCTCGACCGGCTGCAGCATTGGGGGCACGCGTTCGGGCGCGAACGTCCACGCGGCGAGCAGCGCGGCCACGGCTGCGACCACGAGCGTCATCAGGATCGCGAATGCTCGCCACCGTCTCATCCGCCGGTGCACCGCTGCCGTCGCCGGCGCGATCACCGGGATCCGCGCGTCGCTCGGCGCTTCGAGCGCAGCGGCGGCAGGTGGCACGATGGGCGCAGGCGAGACGAGCTCGACGGCGGGCGTCTGCGCCGGCGTCGTATCCGGCCTCGGAGCGGCCGCTACCTCTGAAATCGGCAGCGACGTCGCTTCTGAAGCTGGCGCGGAGGTCACTTCTGAAGCTGGCACGGGCATCGCCTCTGAAGCTGGCGCGGGCGTCGCTTCCGAAGCTGCTGCGGGCGTCGCTTCCGAAGCTGGCGCGGGCGTCGCCTCTGAAGCTGGCGCGGGCGTCGCTTCTGAAGCTGGCACGGGCGTCGCCTCTGAAGCTGGCGCGGGCGTCGCTTCTGAAGCAGGCATCTGGTCCCCCTCCGACATCGGCGCCGCGGCCTCCGCCGAGTTCGCTTCTGAAGTTAGCGTTGTTGCCGCTTGCGATATCGCGGCTTCGATCGCATCGAGGCTCGGTGGTTCGCTCGTTGTCGGGGCGAGCGCGGGCGGCGGGACTTCCGGTGCTGGTGGTTGCATCTTCTGTCGGGCCTCGGGCACTTTGGCCTTGATGCGCGCCCAAATTGCGGCCTCCGGCTCGACCGGCTCGACCATGAGGTGCAGTTCGCCGAACCGGCGCTCCCAC
>JAFAHL010000015.1 GCA_019237215.1 Hyphomicrobiales bacterium
CGGTGACGCTAGGCGAGATCGACGAAGCGCTGCGGCACGAATTCGAAAATTTGTTTGGGCCGGTTGCTCGTAGTCAGGCTGCGACCGACAGCTTGGTTGCGAGCTTTCCCGCGCCATAGCGGCGTTCCTGCGTCACCGCGCTGAAGCTTTGGGCCGCGCTAAGCTTTGGGCCGCGCTAAGCCGTCGGCAACACCGCAAAGCGCTCGCCGCCGGACAGCGCAAGCTCGTCGGGCGTGCCGTCGCGCTCGTCGATGCGGTCGACGCGCGCAGCCGGCGGCCCGCGGCGATAAGCCTCCACCACCTGCGCGACCGCCGCCGCTGGCCCTGCCAGCACCGCCTCGACGGCGCCATCGCGCCGGTTGCGCACCCAGCCGGCAAGTCCATGATCGAACGCGGTGTACTCGGCGAAGGCACGGTAACCCACGCCCTGCACGCGCCCACGGATGACGAGGTGGCGGATCACGCGCGTGCTCATCCCACTTCCCCGGTGTCCTTGGCGCGCACGCCGCGCCATCGCGACGGCGCCCAGCGCGCCAGCGAGCGAATGTAGATTTCGGGCAGCTGCCACTCGCGCGCGGCTTCGACCACCAGCGCGATGTAGCCGGGCCGCGGCGTCCCCTCCCCTTGCCGGCGCGCGATATAAACCAGCGCCATCGCCTGTACGTCGCCGCACCGCACCGGCAGTCGGCGGCGCAGGTAGAGGCCGGAATCGACGCTCTCGTAGGCGTTGATGGCGGCAAGATCGCGCGCGCTCAGCCGCCACAGCACGCCGTGCACGCGGCCGCCCGGCCGCGGCGCGATCGAGCCGAAGCCCTCGGGATTGATGACGAACCGCCAGCCCGAAAGCACCGCGATACCGAGCGCCTGCGCGCCCCGGCAGCGCGCGCCCATGAGCGCGCGGCTCATGTTCGATCCGTAGGCGAAATGCAGCGTCATGCGGTTCGATTAGCAGAACTGCGATCCGGCGCAACGCAGCGCACCGCCTCACGCGCGCGCCGCGCTCGTCGCGGCGGGACGCGTCGCGGTCCAGATCGAGAAACCGATCGCCATCGGCACGGGCGCGACCACGAGCGCCAAAATCGCCGCGGCCACGTACGCGAAGATTCCAGTCTCCGCCGTCAGCGTGGCGATAAGCATAGGCAGGGCGAGGACATCATCGGCGCGTGCCGTCCGCGCAACATCGCCGAAAGGCATGATCAGTGCGACGAGGAGGAGGAAGAGAATCACCGCCAGCGCGTAGAGCACGGCGATTGCGACCGCCACGCCGATTCGGCGACCGGCATCCCGCAGCCGACTGGCGTGCAGACAAAGCCAGCACCAGATCGCGATCGCTTGCACGAACGCAAAGGGCGCGAGCCCCGCGCGCAGCATGACGGGCGGCGAGATCAAGAGGGCCGAGAGCAAGGCCGTCCCATAAACCACGGCTGCACCGGCGGCGAAGGCGCGCGGCGCAAGGCGGCCGCGGGCGGAGAAGAACACGGCGAGCGATTCCATCCCGCTCGATCGTGGCACGGCGCGAGGGCGAATTCACCCGCCACGGCCCGCCACGCCGCGCCTGCATCACGGGCCGGCTGGAGCGCGCGTCACGCGAACTCCATGATCACCGCGTCGACGGCGAGGCTGTCGCCGGGCTTGGCCTTGATCGCCTTGACGACGCCGTCGCGTTCCGCGCGCAACACGTTCTCCATCTTCATCGCTTCGACCACGGCGAGCGTCTCGCCGGCTTTGACCTCCTGGCCTTCGCTGACCGATATCGACACCACCAGACCGGGCATGGGGCAGCGCACGGCCTTGCCGGAGTCCGCGGCCTTCTTCGGCGGCATCAGCCGCGCCGCCGCGGCCTCGCGCTCGGTGTAGACATAGGCGCGCGTCTCGACCCCGCGGTGGGAAAGATCGAAGCCGTTGAGCACCGGCCGCACCTGCGCCGAGATCGGCCGGTCATCGATGGTGCCCGACCATACCGGATCGCCCGGCTTCCACGCCGACGTCAGCACGTGCGTCGGCCGCGACTTGCCGGCGGGTTCGAAACGCACCACGAGGACATCGCCTTCACGCGTGATATCGAGCGCGATCTCGCTTTCGCCGAGCCACACGGCTCGCCGGCGTTCCCGCGTCACCGCGGCTCCCGGCCGCTGGCCGGAAATGCGGCGCTTTCTCTCGCCGAGCACATGATCGATGGCGGCGGCGACCGCGGCGAGCACGCGCGCCGTCTCTCGGTCCGGAACGACCGGATGAAAGCCGGCGGGATATTCCTCGGACAGGAACGCGGTCGAGAGCTTTCCCGCCTGCCAGCGCGGGTGCTGCATCAGTGCCGCCAGAAACGGGATGTTGTGGCGGAAACCTTCGATGTCGAAGGCATCGAGCGCGTCGGCCTGGGCGGCGATCGCTTCCTTGCGCGTTCGCGCGTGCGTTATGAGCTTGGCGATCATGGGATCGTAGTAGAGCGAAATTTCGCCGCCCTCGTAGACGCCGGTGTCGACGCGCACGGTTACGCCGCCTGCGCTGCGCTCCGCCGGCGGCCGGTAGCGCACCAGGCGGCCGATCGACGGCAGGAAGTTGCGGGTGGGATCCTCGGCATAGACGCGCGTCTCGACTGCCCAGCCCGAGAGCTCCACGTCGCTCTGCTTGAGCTTGAGCTTCTCGCCCGCCGCCACGCGGATCATCTGCTCGACCAGGTCGATCCCGGTCACCAGCTCGGTGACGGGATGCTCGACCTGCAGCCGCGTGTTCATTTCGAGAAAATAGAAGCGCTTGTCCTGTCCGACGACGAACTCCACGGTGCCGGCCGAGTCGTAGCCGACGGCCTTGGCGAGCGCGACCGCCTGCTCGCCCATTTTGCCGCGCGTCGCCGCGTCGACGAGCGGGCTCGGCGCTTCCTCCACGACTTTCTGGTT
>JAFAHL010000100.1 GCA_019237215.1 Hyphomicrobiales bacterium
GCGTCCAAGGCCGCGGTCTGGAATGTCCGCTTCACGTCGAGTCCTGCCATTCCCGCGCGCCCCTGGGGAGGGCAGAAATCCGCCCTCGGACTAAACCGCTCGCGCGGTAGGGGCGGCGAGGGACGGGGAAGACGCGCAAAGGCCTGAGGGCCAAGCGAAGGCCAGGGCCTGTCTCAAGATCGTGGGGTTCAACCCCATGCGAGACAGGAGCTTTCGCGATGTCCGACAAACCCATCAGCCCGCTGCGTCAGCGCTTGATCGACGACATGACGGCCCGCCGTTACAGCGAGAAAGCGCAGAAGGCCTACGTCCGGCACGTCAGGGCCTTCACGGCCTTCCTCGGCCGGTCGCCCGATATGGCGACGAAGGAGGACCTTCGCCGATATCAACTGCATCTGGCGCAGCAGCAGATCAGCGCGGGGTCGATCAACGCCGCCATCGCCGCGCTGCGGTTTTTCTTCACGGTGACGCTGGAACGGCCCGATCTCGTCCGCCCTCTGAGGACCGTGAACAAGCCGCGCCGGGCGCCGGTCGTGCTGAGCCAGGAGGAGGTGGCGCAGCTCCTCGAAGCCACCCCCAGCCTGAAGTACAAGGCCGCGCTCAGCGTCGCCTACGGCGCGGGCCTGCGCGTGTCCGAGGTTGCGAACCTCAAGGTGTCCGACATCGACAGTGGGCGCATGATGCTGCGGGTGGAGCAGGGCAAGGGGCAGCGGGATCGCTATGTGATGCTCTCGCCGCAACTGCTCGCACTCTTGCGCGACTGGTGGCGAGCGGCGCGGCCGCCGGTCTGGCTCTTTCCCGGCCAGAATCCGATCACTCCGATCACCCCCCGTCAGCTCAATCGGGCCGTTACCGCGGCCAAAGATCTGGCGGGCCTCTCCAAGCGCATCTCGCCGCACACGCTGCGGCACAGCTTCGCCACCCATCTGCTCGAGCAGGGCGTCGACATTCGCGTGATCCAGGTGTTGTTGGGCCACGCGAAGCTCGAGACGACCGCGCTCTACACCCGCGTCGCCGTCAACACGGTCCGCGACATCAAGAGCCCGCTGGAGCGGCTCGGCCTCAACCTCGCGGGGCGATCGCCCCCCGTCTGAAGGGCGCCGCGTGGGGCGGCCCTGCCTGGAGGTCGCCGACGTCTTTCGCACTCACGGGGCGGCGTGGCGCAAGGCCAACGCCGGTCACGTAAGCCTCGCCCAGTTGAAGGCGATGTCGGCGATCGAGAGTTGCCGGACCTCGGCGCTCGGCGGACACGTCGAGCGTTGCGAGGACTGCGCGCACGAACGCATCGCCTACAATTCCTGCCGCAACCGCCACTGCCCGAAGTGTCAGGCCGCCGCGGCGCGGCAATGGCTCGCCGAGCGTG
This sequence comes from Hyphomicrobiales bacterium, assembly GCA_019237215.1. GTDB lineage: Bacteria > Pseudomonadota > Alphaproteobacteria > Rhizobiales > Xanthobacteraceae > VAZQ01. Next base: position 1,364 of record JAFAHL010000100.1, read on the forward strand.
AGGCCGAACTCCTGCCGGTTCCCTACTATCACGTCGTTTTCACCCTTCCAGCGGCGATCGGCGCCATCGCGTTGCACAACAAGGCCGTCGTCTACGACCTCCTGTTCAGGGCCACGGCCGAAACCCTGACGACGATCGCCGCCGACCCGAAGCATCTGGGCGCCCGCATCGGCCTCACCGCCGTGCTCCACACCTGGGGCTCGGCGCTGGCCCACCATCCGCACGTCCACGTCATCGTTCCCGGCGGCGGCCTGTCGCCGGACGGGTCGCGCTGGGTCGCCTGCAAGCGAAACTTCTTCCTGCCGGTGCGGGTGCTGTCGCGTCTGTTCCGCCGGCTTTTCCTCGAAGGGTTCGCGGCGCTGAAAGAGGCCGGACGCCTGGTCTTCCTCGGCGATCTCGCGCCGCTCGCCGACAAGCCCGCCTTCGACGCCGCCCTCGCGCCGCTGCGCCGCGCCGAGTGCCGAGTAGGTGGGGATGTCGCCATCCCCACCCCTCACAGACCCGGACGTGCGGGTTTTCCGCATCCGGTTCTTCACGGGAGAGTTTCGCTCGCGTTGGCGTACAGACGGTGGACGATCCGCGCCGGCGGAAGCGGATGGCGCTTGAGGATCGCGTTGAGGCGGGTCCAAGGGAACGCGCCTCCTCCGCGATGCCGTCGCGCCAGCCATTTCTTCCACAGCACCACGACCTGGCAGGCGAACCATCGTATGCGTCGAGAGTTGCCCGATATGCCGTAGTAGGCATAGTGGCCTCGCATCATCTGGGACAGATGGGCATGCTGTTCGCGTAGGGATCGATGCCGATTGCGTCGGCGCCAATCGCTTACTGCCGCCAGCGCCCGCGCGTACCGGCCTTTGGCCGTCACTTGCTTCACCCCGTTCAACCCCTTCTTTGACTTGGCCCAGATATGGGAGAAGCCAAGGAAGTCGAATGTGGCGCTGTCCGTATCCGGATGGCAGACGCCTCCCGGCCGATGAATGCGAAAGTCGACGAGGTGCGTTTTGCGCGGGTGGAGCGTGAGCCCGTACCGCGCAAGTCGCTTGCCCAGCACGTCCATGACCCGCTTGGCGTCGTCGAGAGTCTCGAACGCCATCACGCTGTCATCAGCGTACCGCACGAGGATGCTGTTCCCCCTGAGGCGCACGCGCACGTCCCGCTCGAACCATTCATCCAGCACATGGTGCAGGTAGATGTTTGCGAGCAGAGGCGAAACGACGCCGCCTTGCGGGGTGCCCTCGGTCGTGTGCTGAAGGAGGCCGTGTTCGAGCACGCCCGCCTTCAGCCATTTGTCGATCATCCGGCGAATGACGCCGTCCGTGACTCGCCTGTCGAGAAACGCGCGGAGATGATGGTGTTGAATCGTGTCGTAGTATTTGGAAATGTCCACGTCCAACACCCAGCGCAGCCCTTGTCGGCCCATGAAAGCCAAACGCAACGCGCTCAGGGCCTGATGCGCCGACCGCCCTGGCCGGAAGCCGAATGAACAGGACAGAAACTCCTGCTCATAGATCGGCTCCAGCACCATGACGATCGCTCGCTGCGCCACCTTGTCCTCGAACGTTGGAATGCCGAGGGGCCGCTGCGACCCATCCGCCTTCGGAATGTAGACCCGACGCACCGGCGGGGCGACATAGCGGCCGGACTTGATGCGCTCCAGGAGAGCCAAAAGGTTGGCCTCCAGGTTCGCCTCGTACCGCTCCGCCGTCACACCGTCGATGCCGGATGCTCCATCCTTGCGCGTCAGCCGGTACGCCTCCCGCATCCATCCCAGGTCGATGACATGGTGAAGCGTGGACAGAGCTGTCCCCGCCTTCGTCCTCGCCAGTTCGGCTATCCGTTGTCGTTTCGTGGACAGGTTCGCGGAGCCCAAGGTCTCCTCCCGTGTTTCTCGGCAACGGCTCTCATCCCGTGGCGCCCCCCTTCCCTCGCGCGGGTCCCGGTGAGCCCAGTTCCCCGCGGTCAGCGGCACTATGAAGGCGCTACGACTTCCCGCCTGCGCATCCCCGGTCGCTTATCTGTTTCGCTTCCGGGGTCCGCGCGACCCTCCGCTCTTCGTGCTCGCCTTGCCGGCGCTCCCGGATGGTTGGAGGACCCGTCCGGGCCAGGGCATTTGGTCAGCCGGCCGCCCAGTTGCCGGCGCATTTTCGCGTGGACGCACGCGGGATCTCACAGGTTCCCAGGCGATCCATCCCATGCCTTTGCCCCGGTCCAAGACCCCGGCCGGACCGACGATCCTCACCTTGACGGCATCGTCGATGCTGCCCCCGCTCAACCCACAGCGAAGGCTCCAGCGATGATAATTTCGAGGCTACTCACGCGGCTTCGGCATTTGCTGCCTACGCTTCACGACGGGCGTCGCCGCACGCCATGCAAGGCTCGCTTCCGGCTGGTTGGCTGACCTTTACCGGGAGGGAGTCGAACCCTCTGGATCGCGCCAAAAGGTTTCAGAACTTCATGTTCGTTCTCCTCTCCTGAGCTTTCCTGTCGCAAGGGTGGTCTACTGCAAGGCGCCGTTCGCCGGACCGAAACAGGTGCTGCGCTACCTGTCCCGTTACACCCACCGGGTCGCCATCTCGAACCGCCGCCTCATAGCCGCCGACGACGCCGGCGTCGCGTTCCGCTGGAAAGATTATCGCATCGACGGACCGGAACGCTGGAAGACGATGCGGCTTCACCCGCACGAGTTCATTCGGCGCTTTCTCCTGCACGTGCTGCCCAGGGGCTTCCACCGCATCCGC
>JAFAHL010000332.1 GCA_019237215.1 Hyphomicrobiales bacterium
CCGGCTGGCGCGGTGGAATAGAAGGCTCGACCTATGGTCAGAGCTCCGACGCACATCGCCAGTACGATCACGACGAGGCACGCGATTACGATATTGCTTACATAAATCGTCTCTTGATATTGCCCATGGATCTGGCGCGCCTGATGACCTGCAAAATGCGCAAGAACCAGCAGAATCAACGTCATGAACAATGAAAGGACGTAGGAATCGAAATTGCTCCCGCGCAGAATGTTATCCAGCATGAACTTGTTGATCGGCGCCTCCAATGCGGCGAGGAGCAAGGCTCCGAAAACGAACCACCAAAACGATATCTGTCTGCCGTCGGACGGTCGCTGCAGCCTTGCGAAGATGGCGCGCTGATTTTTTTCAGCAGTTCTCAGTTTTTCTTCGGCCCGATTCCATCGGTCGCTGCCCGGACCATGGGTCGTGCGCGCCGTATTCAACTTTTCGTCGCGTTCGCCCAACAGATTTTGATAGGTTGACCGCGCGTCTGCCCGGGCACCCTCGAAATGAGCTAGCTCGTCGGTCGGGGTATATGCCATTGGCATCTCTCGTTAGCTCAGCTGGAACGGCGTTCGCGGCGATCGCCGGTGGTGTCGCGCGCCCGCTCCAGACGCTGAACCCGGCATCCGGAATAACATTTGTTTCTTGATCTTTGTGGTATTTCGATAGTCATTTGTGGCTGAAAAATGACTGGGCTGCATTCATGCGATGCGCGAACGTCACGCATCGCGGACGTAGAGCCGTGCATTCGAATACTGGCTGACTTGAACCTTACGTGGATCTTAATTGCCTTGGCCGTTGCGGACGCGGCGCAAGCCGCACGACGCGACGTCGATGATGGTTCAATGCCCGACCGAGGAAGAGGTGGAGGCCGAAGACGAGGGCATGGTACGACGCCGAGGATGTAAAGGGGGATCGGCGATGCCGGGCGGCTCGGGCTACCACGCGACGGATGGCGCGGCCTACGAGCGTTTTCTCGGCCGATGGAGCCGTCGACTGGCGGCGCCACTGCTCGAATTCGCCGAGCTCACAGGCGACGGCTGCCTTTTGGACGTTGGATGTGCCACCGGCAGCCTCGCCAATGCGATGGCGGGGAAATGGCCGGCGCGCCGCATCGTCGGCGCTGACATCGCGGCGCCCTACGTGGCTTTCGCGCGATCCCATGCCGCGTCCGACCAGGTCGCGTTCGAGGTTGCGGACGCGCTGAGGCTGCCGCACACCGATGCAACATTCGATGGCGCGGCAGCCCAGCTCGTTCTCAACTTCGTTTCCGATCCGCTCGTCGCGCTGCGCGAACTGCAGCGCGTGACCGCGCCGGGCGGACGTGTGGTCGCCGCCGTGTGGGACTTTCGCGGTGGGTTGGTGTTCCAACGGATGTTTTGGGACACGGCGGCCGGCATCGATGCCGCGGCTGCGGCAGCACGCGACAGATTGTTTTCGAGCCCGCTGGCGCTGCCGGAAGGGCTCCCTCGGCTATTCGAAGCCGTCGGCCTCGATCGCATCGAGCAAACGTCGATCACGATCCGCATGGATTACGCGAATTTCGACGACTATTGGCAGCCCCTGTGCGGCGGCCAGGGACCGGTGGGCGCGTATCTCGCACGGCTCGGTTGTGATCTTCGGGCCCGCATCGCACAAGCGGTCGCAAGCGCATACCGATCAGGCTCGCCCGATGGCCCGCGCTCGCTGACCGCAACGGCATGGGTTGCCCGAGGCCGCGCAAAACACGTCAAATAAGAGAGGACGAAATTTGCGGGGAGTAGGTTGCCCCACCCAGCGGCCACCGTTCGCTCTTCGACCGCGTGTAGATCTCGGCATTGCCACCGGCCTGCTTGGCGTGCAGCACGCAATAGGATTTGCCGGTCGGCATCGACTGTCTAAACTGCGGCGTGCCGTCGGGGCGCCCCGGTTTCAGCGAGCGAACGCCATGCGACTTGCACGCCGTCGATTTCTGCAGCTCGCAGCCGGCGCTGCCGCGCTCCCCGTTCGGCTCGCCAAGGCGCAAAGCTATCCGACGCGGCCGGTGCGCATCATCATCGGCTTCGGTCCGGGCGCCTCGGGCGACATCTCCGCGCGCGTGCTCGCGCAGGCGCTCACCCAGCGGCTCGGCCAGCAATTCATCGTCGAGAACCGCAGCGGCGCCGGCAGCAACATCGCCACCAATGTCGTGGCGCACGCGCCCAACGACGGCTACACGCTGCTGCAAGGCACCGTCGCCAACACCATCAACCCCGTCATCACACCCAATCTCGGATTCGATTTCGTCAAGGACTTCGCACCGATCTCGCTGTTTTCGACGCTGCCGAACATCGTGGTCGTGCACCCCTCGCTCGGCGTACACACCGTGCAGGAGCTCATCAAGCTCGCGCGCGAGAAACCAGGCCAGTTGTCCTTCGGGTCGGCGGGCGTCGGCGGCACATCGCATTTCACCGGCGAGCTGTTCAACGTGATGGCGGGCACCAACATCGTGCACGTGCCCTATCCGGGAACCGCCCAAGCCGCCACCGACCTGTTGAGCGGCCGCGTGCAGGTGATGTTCTCGCCGGCGTCGACGGTGTTGCAATTCGTCGCCGAGGGCAAGCTCGTGGCGCTCGCCTCGAGCACGTTGCGCCGCGCGAGCGTGGCACCCGATCTGCCGACCATTTCGGAAGCGGGGCTCCCCGGCTTCGATACCGCAGGCTGGTTCGGGCTGCTGGCGCCGGCCGGCACGGCACGCGAGATCATCGATCGCCTCGCGGCCGCCTCGAACGAGGCGGCGAAATCTCCCGACGTCGTCGCCACCCTGGCGCGACAGGGCTTCGACATGGCCGGCGGCAGCCCCGAGGACTTTGCCGCCTTCATCCGCGATGACTTGGCCAAGTGGGAGCGGGTCGCAAGCGCGGCCGGGCTGAAGCGATAACGACGCCGCCGACGCGCATCCTCACGGCGACGCCGGCGCCGGCCGCAGCCGCACCCCGGCCCGACGACCACAATCCGCATCGGTCGAATGCGGTATATTGGCGTGAAAGACTTGATCGAACGGCCGAGACCCGCGGTGAACCCTGTCGGCGCCAAACCCCTGATCGCCCTGACCGGAGCGACCGGTTTCATCGGGCAATGCTTGTTGCGCGACTTGCCCAAGCGCGGCTACCGGCTGCGCGTCCTGCTGCGGCGCCCGAGCGTGGTGCCGATGGAGTGCGCGAGCGCCGTCGTCGGCGACCTCGCGCGACCGCAAAACATGGCCGCGGCGCTCGCCGACGCCGACGCGGTCATTCATTCGGCCGGCGTCGCCCACGCCATGTCCGGATTGCCCGAGGACGATTATCGCGTGCTCAACACCGAGGCCACGATCGCGCTCGCGCGCGCGGCGCAGCGCGCGGGCGTCAAGCGTTTCATCTTTCTGTCCTCGATCCGCGCGCAGTCGGGGCCGACCGCGGGGCACGTCCTCACCGAGGATCTTGCGCCGCAACCGACCGAGGCCTACGGCCGCTCCAAACTGGCGGCGGAGGAGGGCCTGGCGGAGCTCGACCTCGATTGGGTCGCGCTGCGGCTCGTCCTGGTCTACGGCGCCGGCGTGAAGGGCAACATGGCGGAGCTCGTGCGGTTTGCGCGCGCGCCCTACCCGCTGCCGTTGGGAGCGCTGCATGGGCGGCGGTCGCTGCTCGCGCTCGATAATCTGGTGGCCGCGATCGATACGGTGCTGGCCGCGCCGGGACGGCTGCGGCGGCCGTTCCTGGTGGCCGACCCCGCGGCGCTGACCATCCCGGAGATGATCACGGCGTTGCGCCGCGGTCTCAACCGCTCCCCCGGCCTGATCCCGGTGCCGCCGCCCTTGCTCGCAATGGCGTTGCGCGCGGCAGGCCGCACCGAGATCTACCAGCGCCTCGCCGGCTCGCTGGTGGCGGACCCCGCGGCGCTGTTGCGGCTCGGCTGGACGCCACCGGTCACCACGGCGGATGCGCTCGCTGCGCTCGCGCGCAGCTAAGGCACATTCCAAGCGTCACCCGCGGGCTTGACCACGTAAGTCGGGTTTACCCGACCTACGCACTAAAGCGCCCGAAATCGGGTAGACCCGATTTCGGGTGGTCCATCATTCTTCGCAAAACTTTTTGCGAAGAGGATGGATTGCACCGCAACTCGGGCTCGCCCGAGTTGCGCAGTATAAGGCGCCGCAAGTCGGGTAAACCCGACTTGCGGTGTCAAAAGCGCGTTCACGCGCGTCTTCCGACGCGCTATGCCCGGCAATGACGGCGTTGCAATCGCGCCGCTTGTCCCCTGAAAACGCACATGCCCGGCACAAGCCGGGCATGTGACGCGACGTCTGCGTTGAAGGTCAGCGCGTGAGCACGATGAAGTCCGTGCCTTTGCCGGTCTCCCCGCCAAGTCCCTTGTCCGAGATGATGAGCGAGGCACCGGGCGACATCAGCTCGGAAATCCGCTCGAGCGCATCGGGCGGGATGGTGACGCGGTCGAGCGCCTCGGTCGCGTTCGATGCCGGCCCGACCACTGGCGCTGCCGGCGTCTCGAGGCGCTTGCCTTTCGCCGATTTCTTGACCGGTGCCGATCTGGCGCCCGGCATCGACACCACGTTCCAACGCAGCGTCGTATTGTCGTCATTGACGGCCAAGGCGGTGAAGACGTGGGTGCCGAGCGGCCGATCCGGCTCTTCGAATGTGACCGGCGCATCGAACACCGGCTCGAAGCCCTTGCGCACGTAGATCTTGCCTTCCTTGCGGCTGATGAAGACCGCGATCGGACCGGGCTTGAGCGGCTTGGGCTCCACCGGCTTGAACTCCGGTCCCGTGGTGTCGCGCGGCGTCCCGAGCGCGTAGGCCATGGCGTCGAGCGCGGGGGCGAGAGGTTTGGAGACGTCCAACACCGTGGGGTTGGACGCTTGCCCGTCGCGCCTGGCCGCGCTGAGCTGCGCCAACTCGAAGGCATTGGGAGTGCCGCCCGTCGTCTCCGGCAACTTGGCTTGCGCCTCGCCCTTCGGCTCGGCCGGCTCGCGCTTGAGCGTGAACAAGCGCTCGTTGGAAATCGCAGCCGGGGTGACTTCGCCGTGCGTGATGATGACGCGCACCCCGAGCTTGGTGATGCCCCACATCTGCCGGGCGAACGCGCCAGGGAGGCGGATGCAGCCGTGCGACGCCGGGTGGTTGGGGACCACGCCTTCGTGCATGGCGACGCCCGACCAGGTGATGCGCTGCATGAAATACATGGGCGCGTTGCTGTAGATGTTGGAGTGGTGCCAGCGATCCTTCTGGATGACGCTGAACACGCCGGTCGGCGTCGGATGGCCCGGCACCCCGGTCGAGACGCGCGAACGCGCGATGGGGTGGCCATCCGAATAGAGGGTGACCTGCTGCTTATCGATCGAGATAATGAGGCTGAGCACCCCCTTGGCCTTGGCGGCCACGTCGTCCGTGTTCGCCTTGGCCTTGGCCGGCGACTTCTCGCGTGACGCCACGGTCAGGCGGTTCGGCTTTACCACCGGCCGTCCCGCCTCGGCCTGCGGCGCCGCCACCGGCGGCACGTTGAGCGGAAGGGCATCGGCGGAGGTAAGACCGGCGAGCAAAGCGGCGCTCGCGGTCATGGCCAAGAGGCTCTCCCGATTACGAAAATAGGCGCTTCGGCCCGCATTGGGCCGCTGAGGTTTGTCCACGAAATCCCCCCTTTGAGGTGCGCGGTCGGCGCAGAACTCCTATGAAGCCGATTGGCTCACAGGATTAGTCGCGTGGGGCGACAAAAGGTTCGAGGGCCGCGGTGCCCAATTCCCGACAATGACGGTGGGGTTCGGGACGACCCTCAGGAGGTTAACGAGCGCGCGGGCTTTAGATGGTAACGCCTTCTTCCCGAGCCCCGACACCCGGCTCCCTTGTCCTCCGCGATGAGCGCAGCGCATCGAGCGCCCATGCGCCGCCGCCGTGCGCGAACAGCACGAGAAGCCCGCCGGCGATCGCCACGTCTTTCTCGAAATGCAGGAGCTGATTGCGGTCGCCGAACTTGGTGTGAAAGAGAACCGCGGTGACGAGGCAAAAGGCGGCAAGCAGCAGCGCGGCCGCACGGGTGTAATAGCCGCAGAGGATCAGAACGCCGCAGCCCAATTCGACCGCGATGGCGAGCGGCAACAGCTGCCCGGGCACGCCGAACGCCTGCATGTAGGCGAGCGCCGCCGAATAGCCCGTGAGCTTGCTCCAGGCCTCGTGCAGGAATATCGCCGCGAGCAGGAGGCGGCCGGCAAGCGCGGCCGCCGCCGTCACCGGTAACGGCATCGGCGCGCCTCAGTTGAGCTTGGCCGAGGCTCCGGCGATCGCGTGCTCGAGATCGGCCAGCTCCTCGCAGCCGCCGGGACAGAGCTTTTTCAGGAGCACGACGTTCTCGCGCGCCTTATCGAGCTGCCCGGTTTCCACGTAGAGCTCGCCCAGATATTCGAGTGCGCCCTTGTGCTCGGGGTCGAAGTCGAGCGCCTTGCGGTAGAAGGTGTAGGCCTGCTTGTAGTCGCCGGTCTTGCGCAGGCTGAAACCCATCAGGTTGTAGACGTCGGCGTGCTGATTGGTCTCGAGCATCGGGGTGAGCTCCGCGATCGCGGCCTTGTAATCCTTGGCCTTGATCTTGGCGCGCACGGAGGCGAGGTCCGGCGCGTCGCGGGAGGTGACGTCATCCACGGCGAGCGCGCCGGTCGCAGCGAGCGAGCCGCCGACGAGCAACACCGAGAGCCAAAGCGCAGGCGTTTTCATGATGATCTCCGTTTTCGATTGCGGCGTGAGTCAAGTCGCGGTCATCGCCGCTCACGTCTTCATGACGGTCAGCGCATAGCCGGCGCCGTCCTTGCTGATGGTGCCCGCGCCCGGGAACGGGAAGTGATAGCCGCAGATCATGACCTTGTCGGCGATCACGCGGTCGAGCAGCTTGCGGCGCGACTCCTCGGCCATGGTCGCGTTTTGGTCGTACTGACCGTGCCAGCCCGGATTGGCCACGACCAACGCCGGCACGTAGGCCGTGTCGTTGGAGATCATGAGCTCCTTCGAGCCGGACGACAGATGGAAGGCGCGGTGGCCGGGGGTGTGACCGGGCGAGCTGACGAAGCGGATGCCCGGAGCCACCTCGGGCTCGCCTTCCACTTGGCGAATGTTCTTCCAGGTCGGGAACACGGCCTGGATGCGACGCGCCAGTCCCTTGCGCGCCTCGGGCAGGCGGTCGATCACCGCGGGGTCGGTCCAGAACTTGTATTCCACGTCCGAAATGATGAGCTCGGCGTTCGGGTACACCGGCTTGTTGGTGTCTTTTTCCATCAGCCCGAAGATGTGATCGGGATGACAATGGGAGATGAGAATGGTCTCGATCTTGGCGGGGTCGATGCCGGCCGCCTTCATGTTGGCCGCAAGCTTGCCGGCGGTGGGCTGCACCTGTCCGCCCGTGCCGCTGTCGCACATGATGGTCTTGCCGCCGGTCTTGATCACCAGCACGGTGAACGGGATCGAAACAAAGTCGGGCGACAATCCCGCCTTCACCATCGCCGCCTTGACCTCTTCAACCGAGGCATTGGCGATGAATGCCGGATCGTGCGCTTTCTCCCAGATGCCGTCGTAGAGCGCGGTGACTTCGGCCGCGCCGACCTTGTAAGTCACGAATCCCTTGGCCGGATCGGGGGTCTTCTGCGCGAAGGCCGGCGACACCGCGAGCCTCCCATTGAGGCCGAGCGCGGCCGCCATGGCGGTGGAAACCACGAAGTCGCGACGCGACAGGTTGAGCATGGGCTCTTCTCCTCGAGAAAAAATGCGTCGCCGGCGCTCCTTGCGCCGACGGAGCCAAGACTCGGGTTCCGGGCGCTTTATTCCCGCCCAAAACCGAGGGCCGGGACGCCGTCACATCGGCTTGAACGCCCGGTCGACCTCGACGTCGATGAGGGTGGGGCCGCCATTCTTGAAGGCATGGGCGATGAGATCGGTGGTCTCGTGCACGGTCTTGGCGCGCTCCGCGGCAACGCCGAGCGAGCGCGCCAGCGCCACGAAATCGATCTTGGGATCGACCAGCTCCATGCCGACGTAGCTGTCGGCCTGCTCGGCGAGCCCGCGCATGGCGTGCAGGCGCTGCTTGAGAATCCGATAGGAGGTGTTGTTGAGGATCACGAAGACCGCGTCGATGCGATAGTGCGCGGCCGTCCATAGCCCCTGGCAGGTATACATCGCGCTACCGTCGCCGATCAGCCCGACCACCGGCCGCTCGGGCAGCGCGAGCTTGACGCCGATGGTGGCAGGAAGCCCCCAGCCGATGCCGCCCCCGCGCAAGCCGAAATAGCTCTGCGGGTCGTCGCTGCGGATGAGCTGGCGGATGCCGGGGGCGGACGAGAGCGCCTCTTCGATGACGACCGCGTCCTTCGGCAACGTCTCGCCGATGGCTTGGAGTAGCGCAAGCGGCTGCACCGGCGTCGCTTGCGCGAGCGCGCGGGCTTTGGTGGTGAGCGCCTCGCGTTCGGCGGCGATCGCCTTCGTCGCAGCCGCGAAGCGCTCGCGCGCCGCGCCGCGCGCGCCGCTGGTCAGGCGTTCGCGCACGGCAGCGGTGATGTCCGGCAGCGTGGCCTTCGGATCGCCGAGGATGGCGACCGCCGGCGGATAGTTCTTGCCGAGCTCCCAGGGATCGACGTCGAGATGAATGAGCTTGATCGTGGGCGGCATCGGATCGACGTCGGAAGGCAACGACAGCGTGAACAGATCGCCGCCGACCGAGAACAGCACGTCGTACTGCTCGAGCACCTTGCGCACGTCGGGCGCGAGCCGGATCATGGAGCCGCGGAACAGCGGATGCGTGGCCGGAAACGACGCCGTGCTCGGCACGAATTCGGTATAGACCGGCGCGCCGAGGAGCTCCGCGAGCTCGATCAGCTCGGCGTGGGCGCGGCTCTGCGCCACGGCGTCGCCGGCCATGATCAGCGGGCGCTTGGCATCGGCGAGCAAGGCGGCGGCCGCGTCGACCGCGGCGCGATCCCCGCGCAGGCGCGGCGCGACGCGCGTGGGAGCGGAGAGATCGATGTCGCCGTCGGCGCGCAGGATATCGCCGGGCAGCGAGAGGAACACCGGCCCCGTGGGCGGCGCCAGCGCGGTCTTGGCGGCGCGATGCACGAGCCGCGGCAGATCGGCCAGTCGGTGCACCTCCGACGACCATTTGACCAGCGGGCGGGCAATGGTCGGAAGGTCCGCCCATAGAATCGGTTCGGTGGCGTTGAAGCTCTGCTCGTGCTGGCCGGCGGTCACGAGAATGGGCGAGCCCGCTTTCTGCGCGTCGTAGAGCATGCCCATGGCGTTGCCCAGGCCGGGCGCGACATGGAGGTTGACCACCGCGAGCTTGCCAGACGCCTGGGCGTAGCCGTCGGCCATCGCCATGACCGCCGCCTCCTGCAAGCCCAGCAGGTAGCGCAGCTCGTTCTCGGTCGCGAACGCATCCATCAGCGGCAATTCGGTGGTGCCGGGATTTCCGAACATGATCTCGACGCCTTCCTGCTTGAGCAGATCGAGGAAGGCGCGCTTTCCGGACATGACGGGCAAGACGTTCTCCCAATGTTGGGGGTCAGCGGTGGTGCAGAACTCGAAACTCAGGCCAGACGATGGGGAGTATATCGCAGCGTTTGACCATGAAAATCTACGCGACGCCCAAGCCGATCGTGGCTAAAATCAGCAGCCTGATCAAATAGGGTGCTGACCGATGAACTACCGCCGACGCGAGGCCAAGGATTACGCCCGGGCGCATTTCAAGGGCATTTGGGCAGCCGCGTTGACGCCGTTTGCGCCCGACCTGGCGGTCGACGAGGCGGGCTTGCGCAGGAACCTGCGCTACTGGATCGACGATCTCGGCATCGACGGCGTTTTCGTCTGCGGCAAGCAAGGCGAGTTCTTCTCCATGTCGGTCGCCGAGCGCAAGCGCAGCTTCGACATAGCGGTCGAGGAGCTGGGCGGGCATCGCACGATCCTGTCGTGCTCGGATCAAAATCTCGACACCGTCATCGATCTCGCCAAGCACGCGCAGGCGATCGGCGCCGACTACATCGTGGTGCACGCGCCCGTGCTGCACTTCTCCCACGAGCAGGACGACACGCTCTACCAGTATTACCAAACCATCAGCGAGCAGGTGGAGATCGGCATCGCGCTGTGGAGCCATCCCGACAGCGGTTATCTGATGAGCCCTGAACTGTGCGCGCGCGTCGCCGATATCCCGAACGTGGTCGCCATCAAATACAGCGTGCCGCGGGACATGTATGCGCGGCTGACGCGGCTTGCCGGCGACAAGATCTTGGTGAGCACCGCCTCCGAAGAGGAATGGTTCGACAACATCGTCGAGCTCGGATGGCGGCTCTATCTCTGCTCCTCTCCGCCCTACCTGCTGCAGACCAAGGCGGATCGCCGCATGCGCGAATACACCGACCTTGCCTTGCGCGGAGAAATCGCGCGCGCGAAAGCCGTGCGCGACAGTCTCGATCCGGTGCGCGCGGCGCTTCGGCGCACGCGGCCGGCGGAAAAATTCCACGCCCATTCGAAATGCTGGCAGGAGCTGCTGGGCCAGGCCGGCGGCGCGGTGCGCCGGCCGCTGCTCGAGCTCACGCAGGCGGAGCGAGACGCCACGCGCCGGGCGTTCGAGGGCTGCGGCCTCAGCCTCGGCGCGCCCAGCCAACGCTCGTCGGCGGCTTGATCGAAGGAGGAGACATGCGACGGCTCCATGCCTTCAATTTTCAGAACTGGATCAAGGAGAATCAGCACCTGCTCAAGCCGCCGGTCGGCAACAAGAAAGTATTCGAGGACGGCGAGATGACCGTGCAGGTCGTCGGCGGCCCGAACGAGCGCACGGACTATCATGACGATCCGGTGGAGGAGTTCTTCTATCAGCTCAAAGGCGACATGCTGCTCAAGGTCGTCGACAACGGCAATTTCTACGACGTCCCCATTCGCGAAGGGGAGGTTTTCCTGCTGCCGGCGCATGTGCGCCATTCTCCGCAGCGACCGCAGGAAGGCTCGGTCGGCCTCGTGGTCGAGGCGGCGCGATCCGACGAGCTCGATGCCTTCGAATGGTATTGCTTCGACTGCCGAGCGTTGGTCCACCGCATCGAGGTGAAAGTGAAGCACCTGGTGAAGGACCTGCCGCCGCTCTACGAGGCATTTTACGCCGACGAAACGGCGCGCAAATGCAAGAGCTGCGGCGCCATTCATCCGGGCAAGCGGCCGCCGCCAGGGTGGGTGAAGATTTGACGGCCGTCGGCCTCACCCGACCCGATATTTCTCGACCGCCTTCGCATCCCACGTGAGTCCGTTGCCCGACCGTTGCGGCACCACTGCGAAGCCGTCCACGATCTCGAGCGGCTGCGCCAGGATCTTGTCGGCCCAATCCATATATTCGAGGAAGTGGGCGGTGGGGGTGGCCGCGAGCAGATGCGCGCTCACCTCGGGAAAGAGGTGCGAGGACATCTCGACGCGGTGGGTGGCGGCGAGCGCCGCGGCGCGCAGCCAGCCGGTGACGCCGCCGATGCGTTCGAGGTCGGGCATGACGTAATCGGCCGCGCCGGCCGCAAGCGCCACGGCCATGGCCGAGCTTTCGGAAAAATTCTCTCCGATCTGGATCGGCGTCTCGAGCGCGCGCACGA
>JAFAHL010000338.1 GCA_019237215.1 Hyphomicrobiales bacterium
ATCGACAAGCTCAATGCCGCGTTCCGCGACAGCCTTGCCCAGCCGGAGACGCGCGCGCGACTCGCAAACCTCGGCGCCGAGATCAAGATCGGCACGCCGGCCGAGTTCGGCAAGCTGCTCGCCAACGAGCTGGCACAGTGGACCGCCGTCGCAAAGGCCGCCAACATCAAGGTGGAATGAGGTGCGGCGTTCCGCGCGCTATCCTTTCGCCCGCATCTGCATCGGAAGATTTCATCGCCATGTTCCGTCGTGACACCTCCGCCGAAGCCCAATTCCGCACGGACGTACGGACATGGTTGGAAGCCAATCTTCCGGCCGCGCTTCGGGGCCGCACGACCCGCCCGCCACCCGCGGAATTGATGCCCTGGTATCGCACCCTCTCGCGCAAAGGCTGGATCGCACCGCACTGGCCCAAACAATACGGCGGGATGGGCGCCACGCTCAAGGAGCAGCTGATCATGACCGAAGAAATGGCGCGCATCGGCGCGCCGCATCTGCCGGTTCAGGGGCTCAATCATATCGGCCCCATCCTCATGGAGTTCGGGACCACCGCCCAGAAGGCCAAGCATCTGCCGCCCATCATTGCGGGCACCGTGATTTGGGCGCAGGGCTATTCCGAGCCCGGTGCGGGCTCCGACCTCGCGAGCCTTTCGACCCGGGCAACGCTTGAAGGCGATCATTTCGTGGTGCGCGGGCACAAGATCTGGACGACCTGGGCACACCACTCGGACTGGATGTTCGCATTGGTGCGCACGGATCCGCAGGCCCAGCCGCGGCACGCCGGCATTAGTTTTCTGCTGATGGATCTGCACAGCCCAGGCATCAGGATCAGGCCAATCAAGACGATCGTGGGCGATGAGGAGTTCAGCGAGGTTTTTTTTGACGACGTCGTCGTGCCCGCCGAAAACCTGATCGGAAAGCTGCACGATGGCTGGCGCATTGCCAATGCCTTGCTCGGACATGAGCGCCTGGCAACCTCGAACCCACAATTCTCGTTAATGGCGCTCGAGCGCGTGAAGACGATGGCGCGTGCGTCCGGCATCATCGCGGATGCGGCTTTCCAAGATCGCCTCGCGGCGGCCAGCATCGACGTCATGGCGCTGTCGGCGCTGTTCAGCCATGCCGTGGAACTCACGAACCACGAGAAAAGCCCCGGGCCGGAATCGTCCGTGATCAAGATTGTCGCGTGCGAGCTTCTTCAGACGCTCACCGATCTATTGATCGAGGCGGCAGGCGGCCACGCGCCGGCGGACGAGCCGATCACGAGCAATTTCGGCGAGGTGGATGTGGCGGCGGCGTTCCTTCAGTCGCGTCGCGCGACAATCTACGGCGGCTCATCGGAGATCCAGCGCAACGTCCTCGCCCGCCGTGTCTTGAACCTTCCAACTTGACGGGCGGCGCGATCGGGGCATGGAGCTGCATCTGACATCGGAGCAAACGCTGTTGCGCGACAGCGCCGCCAAATTCGTCGCGGCGGCGGGGCCGAAGGTGGCGCGCGGATTTCGCGGGCAGGATCCGAGCTTCGCGCCGGCACGGCTGCGGCAGGCGGGGGAACTGGGGTGGCTCGGCATCCTCGTTCCGAGTTCGATGAATGGCCTCGGTCTGGGTCTCACCGAGCTCGCGCTGGTGCTTGAACAGGCCGGGCGCGGGCTCGTCTGCGAGCCAATCGGCCTTGCGGCGATCTCGGCGGCTGCGCTCGGACTGGGGCGCACACCGCATCCAATGCTGCCACAGGTGATGACGGGGGCGGCACTCGTCGTTCCGGCGCTCGAAGAGAGCGCCTACGGCGACGATCCGCTCTCGCCGCGCACTCGAGTGGTGGGGAAGGACGCAACGCTCCGTTTAACCGGACAGAAGACGTTCGTCTGCGCCGACGGCGCCGACGGCTTTCTGGTCAGCGCCGGCGGGCGCGACGGAACCGCGCTTTGTTACGTGGCGCGCAACGCGGCCGGTTGCACGCTGTCGACGACGCCGACGGCGGACGGCCGCAAGCTTGCCACGCTGAGCCTCGCGGATGTGCCGGGCGATCTCATCGCGGCGCATTCGTCACCGCGCAATGCGGTGGATACGCTCTACAGTCTGGCGCTACTGGCGCTGTCGTCAGAATTGCTCGGCGCGATGGAGATGGCGCAGGAGATCACGCTCGATTACCTGCGCATCCGCAAGCAGTTCGGAAAACTGATCGGCAGCTTCCAGGCGCTGCAGCACCAGGCAGTCGACATCTATATTCGGATCGAGGCGGCACGGTCGCTGGTGTATCAGGTCGCGGCCAACAACGACGCCGACCGCATCGATCCTGCGATGGCCGCCGCAGTGAAAGCCAAGGTGTCGGAAGACGCGATGGTCGTCACCAAGGCTTGCATCCAACTTCATGGCGCGATCGGATTCACCGACGAGCACGACATCGGCCTCTATCTCAAGCGGGCGATGCTGCTGTCGTCGCTGTTCGGGAACGCGGCGGCGCAACGGCGACGCTATGCCACAGCCGCCGGCCTGACGGCGTAGCGTTCCAGGAGAAGATGATCGCGGCGGGGGCTGGATTTGCCCGTTGAAACCAGGAGCAGTTCATGAGCGAAGAACAAACGGTCACCTACGAGCTCGAGGGCGAGATCGCCCTCGTCGGGCTCAATCGTCCGGACAAACGCAACTGCTTCAATCCGACGGTGATGCGGCAACTGCGCGAAGCGATCGATCGCGCCGGCGAGGAGGCGAAATGCGGCATCATCTTCGGCCATGGCGACAATTTCTGCGCCGGGCTGGACCTGCGCTGGGCGGCGGAAAGTTGGAAAACAGGGCGATCGGAACGGCTGCCGTTTCCGTTCAATCGCAACACCTTTTTCGAAGCGATGGCGCGCGGAAACATTCCCTTCATCGCGGCGCTGCATGGCGCGACGCTGGGCGGCGGACTCGAGACCGCCGCGGCCGCGCATATCCGCGTCGCCGACGAAACCACGTTCTTCGCGCTGCCCGAGGGAACGCGCGGCATCTTCATCGGCGGCGGCGGCTCGGTGCGCGTCGCGCGGCTGCTCGGCTTTGCCCGCATGCAGGACATGATGCTGACCGGCCGGGTGCTCAAGCCCGACGAGGCCGAGCGCTACGGCATCGTGCAGTACGTCGTGCCGAAAGGGCAGTCGATGGCCAAGGCGAAAGAGCTTGCCGCGAAAATCTGTAAGAACGCGCCACTGTCGAATTTCGCCATCACCAACAGCCTGCCGCGTCTCCAGGACATGTCCTATGACGACGGGCTGTTCTTCGAGCGCATGGTGGCGGAATACACCCGCAGCCCCGAATCCATCGAGCGGCTGCATCAGTTCCTCAACAAAACCGCGCCGCGGGTCAGCATGCCGGATTGACGTTCACGCGGCGGACGGAAGATTTCAGGGAGAAATGGCAAATGGGTTTGCGTGACAGCGCGATCGTGGCCTACGCCGAAACCAAGGTGATGGAGAAGAGCGATCGCGACGTGTGGGTGCTGTCCGGGGAGATTCTCGAAGACCTGCTCGACAAAACCGGCATCGACAAGAACGAGATCGACGGCCTAGTGATGGCGGGCCTGAGCGGCACCGGCGCCGGCAATCCGTTCTGGGCGCAGACCACGGCCGACGTGCTGGGGCTCGAGGTCGGCTTCTGCGAGCAGGTGCACATCGGCGGCTGCTCGGCGGCGGGCTGCGTCGCCCGGGCGGCGGCGGCCATCGATTACGGCATGTGCGAGGTCGCCTTCTTGCTGTTCGCCGACACCCACGTGCTCGAGGACCATACCGACCACAGCCACTCCTACCGCCGCGAATGGACCGACCCCTATGGCCTGATGGGGCCGCCCGGCGCCTTCGGCCTGCTCAGCCGCCGCTACGAGGCGCAGTATGGGCTCGACTACAGGATGCTCGGCAAGCTCGCGGTAACGCAGCGCAGCCACGCATTGCTCAACGAAAACGCCTGCGAGAAGCTGCGCGTGCCGATCACCATCGACGACTACATGAACTCGCGCATGATCGCCGATCCGATTCGGCTCCTGGACTGCGTGATGCGGGCCGACGGCGCGGCCGGCCTGATGATGATGAGTCGCAAGCGCGCCAAGCAAAAGGGCTTGAGCAAGACCGTCATCCCGATCGGCTACGCCGAGATGACCAACTTCAAGGGCGGAGAAAACCTGGTCGACGTGACCAAGAGTGGTCACGAAATCTGCGGCAAGAGGGCGCTCGACGCGGCGGGGCTCACAATCGAGGACATCGCCGCGTTTCACCCCTACGACGACTTCATCATTGCCATTTTGCTGCAGTTCGAGGCGTTCGGCTTCTGCAAGGCGGGCGGAGGCGTGCAGTTCATCCGCGACCACGATTTCTCCTACAACGGCGATCTGCCGCTCAACACCGGCGGCGGTCAGATTTCCGCAGGTCAGGCGGCCTGCTCCTCGCACAACCTGGTCGAGGCGGTGCGGCAATTGCAGGGCGAAGCCGGCAAACGGCAGGTCAAGGACACGAGGAATGCGCTGGTGACCGGCATCGGTTGGATCAACTACGGACGCAACTGGGGCTCGAGCGCGGCGCTGGTGCTGGTTCCGGAATGAGCGAGGCGGCCATGGCCAAAGCACTCAACGATACGCTCGGTGTCAAGCGCGCCATCAAGCACTTCGATTTCTCCGAGCCGTATTGGGAAGGGACGAAGCAGAAGAAGCTCGTCATCCAGTATTGCAAGGCTACCGGCAAGTACCAGCACTTCCCGCGGCCGGTGAGTATCTTCACCGGACGCCGGCGCGACATCGAATGGCGCGAGGTATCGGGCAAGGGCGTGGTGTTCTCCTACACCGTCGCCCAGCGCGGCACGCCGGCCTTCCGCGGCCTCGAGCCCTACGCGGTGGTGAGCGTCACGCTTGACGTCGGCGTCAACTTCATTGCCAACATCGTCAACTGCACGGCGGCGGAATTGAAGGTCGGCATGAAGGTGAAACCTTACTGGCACCCGCTCCACGACGGCACGCATCTTTTGATGTTCCAGCCTGACAACGGCCCGGCATGAGGGGTCCGCACGACGCGCGCGGTCCCGGGGCGGTCGCCAGATTCCTGCGCCCGCGCTCGCTCGCCATCGTCGGGATCTCTTCGCGCGCGGGCAGCGCCGGCCAGGTCATTCTGCAATCGCTTAAGCTCAACGACTTCAAGGGCGATATCCATCTCGTCGGCCGCAGCAGCGAGACGATCGACGGCAGGCCCGTGCTCAAGAGCCCCGACGAGCTGCCGCAGGGCGTGGACCTCGCCGTGTTCACGCTGCCGGCCGCCGGCGTGCGCGCGGGTATCGAGGCCTGCGCGCGCCGTGGCGTCGGCTCGGCTCTGGTATTCGCCGCCGGGTTCGCCGAGGTCGGCGATCAGGCGACGCAGGACGCCGTCACCACCACCGCGCGGGCGGGCGGACTTGCCGTGGTGGGACCGAATTGCCTCGGCGTCACCAACAACGTGGATGGCATTTGGTTGCACATGCTCTACGCGCGCAAGGCGCAGCGCGGCGTCGAGGGAGGCGTTGCCTTTGTCGGCCAGAGCGGAGGCTTGCTCGGCCACTTCCAGCGCGCCGCTGACGGGCGCGGCCTCCCGCTTACCTATGTGATCTCCACCGGCAACGAGGCCGGGCTCGAAGGGACCGATTTCCTCGAATTCCTGGTCGACGACCGCTCCACCCGCGTGATCGCGCTCTACTGCGAGCAAATTCGCCGACCGCAGGAATTCCTCGCCGCCTGCCGCCGCGCCCGCGCCGCCGACAAACCGGTCGTGTTGATGCAAGCGGGCCGCGGCGTCAAAGCGCGCAAGGCCGCACAGTCGCACACCGGCGCGCTGATCGGCGATTTCGCCACGATACGAACCCAGGTCGAGGACGCCGGCGCCGTCGTGGTTCACAGCATGGATGAGATGATGGATCTGGTCGAGATCCTGGTGCGCTATCCGGTCCCTCCCACCAAGGGGCCCGGCATTCTCACCGCTTCGGGCGCATACGTGGCGCTGACCAACGATTTCGCCGATGAAGCCGGCCTCGAGCTTCCCGCGCTCGACGCGGCCACGCTGAAGAAGATCCGCGAGGTGCTGCCGGCCTACGGAAACTACGGCAATCCCCTCGACGTCACTGCCGGCTTCTCGCCGGATGCGCTCCGCGTCGCGGTCAAGGCGCTGCTCGATGATCCCAACATCGGGATGCTGTTCATCTCGTTTCCCATCAGCTACGCCGCGGTCGCAGTCGCCTTCAACAATGGCATGGCGGACTCGCCGAAGCCCAAGGTGATGGTGGCGCTCGGCGACACTTGGCCGCTCGCGCCCGATATCATGCAGGCGGTCAAGGAAAGTCCGGCGGTGTTTTCACGGTCGTCCGACCGCATGCTGCGCGCGATCACGCTCTATATCGGGTATGGACGCTCGCTCGCGCGCACCCGCGTGCCCGCCAACCGCGCTGCGTTTCCAGGCATGCCGAAGCTCGACAAGGGCACGCAGCCGGAGTGGGTGAGCAAGAAAATCCTTTCCGCGGCCGGCATCCGCGTGCCCGATGGCGCGCTTGCGCGCGCCCCGGACGAGGCCGTCGCCATCGCCACGCGCGTCGGCTATCCGGTGGCCTTGAAGGCACAAGCCGCGGCGCTGCCGCACAAGACCGAAGCCGGCGGCGTCATGCTCAACTTGGCCGATGAGGCGGCGCTGCGCGCGGCCTGGGAGAGGATGCAACGAAACGTCGAACGCGCCGCGCCGGGCGTGACGCTCGACGGCTGCCTGGTCGAGACCATGTCGCCCCAGGGCCTTGAACTGATGATCGGGGCCAAACGCGATCCCGCCTGGGGGGCGGTGCTGCTGGTCGGGCTCGGCGGCATCTGGGTCGAGGTGCTGGGCGACGTAGAGCTCCTGCCGGTCGCCGCCGACGAAACGGAGATTGTCGAGGCGCTGCACAAGCTGCGCGCGGCGAAGCTTCTCACCGGATTCCGCGGCGCGCCACCCGTCGACGTCAAGGCGGTGGCGGACGCCGTCCTCGCGATCGGGCGCCTGATGCGGACCATGCCGGGCATTGTCGACATCGACGTCAACCCGTTGATGGTCCACGCCAAGGGCCAAGGCGCCACGGCGCTCGATGCGCTAATCGTGGCCGAGTAAAAGAGAGACGCGCCATCTATCAGATGGCTGCCTGTAGCAGCACGAACCACTTCTGCCTATTCGGATTGCAATTGGACTCGCCACCCGACGTGGGTTTATCAAGGTTGTAGCTATCGCACGCAGTGCCTCCCTGAGCTGAAGAAAGAACGCCCTTTTTATTTAGATTAAGTACCTTTTCGGTCACGGAATTCTGGACGTTACCTCCTATCACAGTGACTTTACTGGAATCGCTGTCGACCCCAACAACGATATCGCAGTGACTGCGGCTGATGGGTTCCTCACCTCTCGCTATGTCGCGGAAAAGCGACTTGAACAGGGACGGCCCCTTTTGAGCGTAGGGGTGTGGTGTACCTTCGAGGTGCCGGTGATAGCAAAATAAATCACCAATCCGAGGTTTGGTGGTGTCAGGATCGCAAGCGCGGTAAAAACTGGTGTTCTCCCCGCCGACCAAATCTCTCAAGGATTGTTCAATGGCGGAGGTGATATAGGTCACGTGACTTGCGTCATAGGAGAACTCGGTTTCCTCCTGGAGGGGGACAGCGCGCATAATGGAAGATACGAAGGCGGCTGACCACGCAACGTCGCTGATACTGCTGCGGATCACGCTTTGTTGCAGAGCTTCTCGTAGGTCGTCGGACTCCGGCCCCATTTGAGACAGATCGAGTCCTGATATGAATTTCAAGAGACGCCGTAGCGGTATTTTTTTCCGATGGAGAACGGATGGCGGGTCGTCACTAAGAGCCCCGGGATAGTACCACACTTGGAGCGCGCCCCCCGCGCCTTCCCCTATTTTCCTGTCATTGAGTTTTTCCCAGTATCCCAAAACCTGACGCCATGGGATCTGTCTCGGAGAAACGTTGCCGTCTATTTCCTGGTCGCTCTCCGCTTCCGAATGTCCAAAAAAGACTATTCGTCCTGTCCGGTCGACACGGTTTCCATTGAATGCCTGAAGCTGCGCGATAGCCTCGTCTTTGATCTTGATTGCTTTTGAAGATGCCGCACCTGACGCTCTCATTTGACATTGCTTCGCAAGATTCCCGAACGATGTGTCGTCGACTTCCTGCCCAAAAGCCCCAGAAGTCAGGATCATGAACATTGCCAATGGGCAAACGATTCTCAGCGGCAGCATACGATCTTCCTCCGGCCTCGCAGATGACTACGCTCGCAGGCACATAGTCTTACCGGAGGCTGGGGAAAAATGATGGCGTCGCAGAGAGTTGGAGCGGGCGAAGGGAATCGAACCCTCGACATACAGCTTGGGAAGCTGTCGTTCTACCACTGAACTACGCCCGCACTGACTCCTTTTTCCGACATTCGGCTGATGGCGTTCCGACAAAAACCGGAACATCTGTTCCGCTTTATCACCGCAGGGCCGCGCTCTCAAGTTCGACCAGTTCGACGGCGCCGCGCTCCCTCACCGGCCGACCATGGCCACCTCCCCACAAACGACGAAACCCCGCGGCTTTCGCAGGGCGCGGGGTTTCGCAAATTGGTCACCTGAGGGCAAGCTCGACGACCACCGCGAACACTAAATCCGTTGCGGGATGGCGTCAAACCAACTCGACCGGCTGCCATTCTGTTTCACTGTGTAGAGCCGCCTGCGTACCCGGCTTCGACTGGGGGGCAGGATGAGCAAGCCAACACGTCCGCCGATTTCCGGCACGAACGGCGCCGGCTTCATCACCCAGCTCGAACGCTGGCTGGGCGAATACGACCTGCTCGTGCTGCGCCGACACGCTGATCCAATGATC
>JAFAHL010000341.1 GCA_019237215.1 Hyphomicrobiales bacterium
ACCGCCTGTTTTTCCCGGTGAAACCGCTGCGTCCGGCCGCGCGCGCATCGTTGATGGCTCCGCTGCACGCGGCGCAGGCGCGCCGCGCCGCTTGAGCCTGGCGAGGGATTCTTAACCATCGTCACCTAGCTTGGCGCCACCGGTTTATGGGGATGGCTGCAGCGCCGCGTGTTTTCGCCTCTCGGCGGGCACGATCCGATGCTTGGCCGCCGGGGGAACACGCCAATGGGAGCGAGAGCTGCTCGGGTCCTGCTCGCGACGGCCGCGTGCCTTCTATGGCTCAACGGCTGCGAAAGCTCGACCCGGCTCGGCGACCTTTTCCAGTCGAAGGCCGACACGGGAGCCGCAGTCCAGGACGATCCGGTCACCACCGGCAGCGTACGGCCGACGCTACGCGACCCACCCGCCGCCGCGAAGGCGTCGCCCGATGACGAGCTCAGCCTCGGCAAGAAATACTTCCAGGCGGGCAATTTCGGTTTGGCGGAACGTCACTTCCGCCGCGCCGTCGAGCTGCATCCGCGCGACCTCGAATCCTGGATGGGCCTAGCCGCCTCGTACGACCGCCAGCGTCGCTTCGATCTCGCCGACCGCGCCTACGACCAGGCGACCAAGATCGCAGGCCCCACGGCGGAGATCCTCAATAACCGCGGCTACTCCTACATGTTGCGCGGCGAGGCGCGCCGCGCCCGCGACACGCTGCTGGAGGCGCAGGAGCGCGATCCCGG
Source organism: Hyphomicrobiales bacterium (assembly GCA_019237215.1). GTDB lineage: Bacteria > Pseudomonadota > Alphaproteobacteria > Rhizobiales > Xanthobacteraceae > VAZQ01. The sequence goes on from JAFAHL010000341.1 coordinate 726, forward strand.
CAACACCTACATCAAGAACAATCTCGAAACGGTCGAGGCGAGCCTGCGCAAGAGCAAGGCCACGCAATAGGCTCACGCGAACTCATCGGCTCGTTGTCTGCGCGCAAGGACGACAGCGTCCGACGCGCTCCTAACCATTCATGCCGAATAGGCGCGCCGCGTTGCCGCCGAGGATCGCCATCTTCTCGTCATCGGTCAGGGTCGCAGTAGCGAAGACGTGGTCCACCGGGTGCAGCTCCCAGGGGATCGGATGGTCGCTGCCTAGCATGACTTGGCTCGCGCCGACTTGCGCCACCAGGTGGCGGAGCGCCTCGGGGGTGAACACAAGGGCATCGAAATAGAGCTGGTTGAGGTATTCGCTCGGCTTCTTCTTGAGCTTGATCTCGGGATTGCAGTTCTGCGGCGAGACGAAACAGGCGTGGTCTGAGCGCGCAGCATAGGACGCGAGATAGCCGCCGCCGTGCGCAGCAATGATCTTCAGGCCGGGAAAGCGGTCCAGCGTTCCTTCAAAGATCAAGTGTTGTAGGGCAATGGTCGTGTCGAGCGGGTTGCCGATCGTGTTCGCCAGCCAGCCATTGCCCTTAAAGCGCCTTGCCAAATCCGGCGTGCTTTGGGGGTGAATGAACAGCACTGCTCCGAGCTCTTCCGCCTTTGCCCATACCGGGTGGAACTTGGGTTCGGAAAAGTCTTCGCCCAACACGCTGCCGCCGATCGCAGCGCCGCGTAGGCCTTGCTTCTTCATTGCGGTCTCGAGTTGCTCCACCGCCAGGTCCGGATATTGCAGGGCGAGCGAGGCGAAGGCGGCGAAGCGGTCCGCACGCGAAGCGCACAATTCGGCGAGCTTTTCGTTTTGGACCTTGACGATCTGGGCGGCGGTGTCGCGGTCCTTGCGATACCAGAATGGGTTGATGGAGAGAACCTCCATGTCGATCGCCTGAGCATCCATGGCCTTGAGGCGCTCCTCGATGACAATGAAGTTTTCCTGCGCACCTCTGGTCTGCGATAACACCCGGTTGGCCTCGTCGCCCATCAGGGCAACGGCTTCGTGGAAGTGGCAATGTGCGTGCACGTCAATGGTCTTGATTCGCTTGCCGTTGACCATCACCGGCAGGCGCTGCCCGCCGCCCTGCTGAGCCCGCGCCGCATCCCGCCGCCCACAACTGCAGAAAACGATACCGGTCGCGGCGCCGGCACCCTTGAGAAAATCCCTGCGCGTGTTCATTTCCGACCCCCTTGGCCCTTTCGACTATACTTTCCCATGCGGGCACGTCAGTGGTGTTTGCGCAATTTCATTCGTCTGCCCCGACAAATTCAAGGCCAGCCGCAAGGATCGCATCAAGCGCGTTTGGGTTGCAGCGCCGAGCACCAGCGCCGACCATTCCGGGCCGCCGCCGCGGCTGGAAGAGCGTAATCGAGCGCGCGGTTCAAGCCGAGATGCGTGGCACTCATGATGGCGCGTCCGCCATGATGGCGCGCCCCCTGGACTTTGCGCAGGCGGCGTGCAACGTGGCGCCGTCCAACGGCGCACGGCGGCATGTTCGATAGCCTTCGCAAATTTCTGTCCGAGGTATCGGAAGGCGGCGAGCATCCGATCCACTTCGATCATGACGACTACCGCCTCGCGGCGGCCGCGCTGCTCGTGCATGCCGCCGCCATCGACGGCGACATCTGCGATGCCGAGCGCGACCAGCTGCACACCATCATCAAGCGGCAATTCGGCCTCGACGAGGCGACGACCGACGAGTTGGTCGCCGAGGCGACCGAAGCGGAGCACGAGGCGATCGATCTCTATCATTTCACCAGGGCGATCAATCGCTCGCTCGACGAGGATGGCCGCCGACGCGTGGTCGAAATGATGTGGGAGATCGCCTATGCCGACGGGCGGGTCGACGACTTCGAGAGCAATCTGATCTGGCGGGTCGCCGATCTGCTCGGTATCTCCTCGCGCGAGCGCATTGAATTGGGCCAGCGCGTGGCCAGCCGCCTCGGGATCGCCCCGTGACCGGGGAGAAACGCCCCGTCACCTTGATCACCGGCGCGTCGTCCGGGATCGGCGCCGCGCTCGCCCACGAGTTCGCCGCCAACGGCCACGACGTCGTTCTGGTCGCGCGGCGCGAACAGGCGCTCGCCGCGCTGGCGGACGCCATTGCGGGGAAGCGCGCGCGGCGGCCGGCCGTTCTGCCGGCCGACCTCGCGCGCGCCGGTGCCACGCAAGCCATCGCTGAGGCGCTTGACCGGCGCGGCCTCGAGCCTGACGTGGTCGTCAACAACGCGGGTTTCGGCCTGCTCGGAGCCGCCGACACACTCGACCGCGCCGAGCAGCTCGCGATGATCGACCTCAACGTGCGCGCGCTCACCGACCTTTCGCTTGCCTTCGTCGACAGCCTCAAACGCCGCAAGGGCGGCATTCTCAACGTGGCGTCGATCGCGGCCTTCATGCCCGGCCCCGGCATGGCGGTCTACTACGCCAGCAAGGCCTACGTGCTCTCATTCAGCGAGGCGCTTTACCGCGAGCTCAAGCCCAAGGGCGTGCGGGTGACTGCGCTTTGCCCGGGTCTGGTGCCGACCGAATTTCAGGCGCGCGCGGGCCTCGCCGCGGAGGCCTTTCCGCGCATTCTCACGCGCTCCGCCGAGCAGGTGGCGCGAGACGGCTATCGCGGCCTCAAAGAGGGCCGCCGCGTGGACGTTCCGGGCTTTGCCAACAGCGTGGCGACGACGCTGACCCGCTTTGCGCCGCACGGACTGCTGCTCGACCTCATCGATCGCCAGCAGCGCGGCCGGCGCTAAGACAATACCTCGCCGCATGGCGGGTGTGCGCGATCCGGCTTGAAAATCCGAGTCGAGCGGGTATTGAGGTTTCACGCCGTGCTCGCCATGACCGCGCCATGCTCGCTCCGATTCTGATCGTGCTGCATCAGGAGACGTCGACTCCGGGACGCCTCGGTCACGCCTTGCGCCAGCGCGGCTATCCGCTCGACGTGCGTCGCCCGCGCTTCGGCGATCCGCTGCCCGAGACCATGGTCGGCCACTCCGGCGCCATCACGTTCGGCGGACCTATGAGCGCGAACGACACCACCGATTTCATCCGTCGCGAGATCGATTGGCTCGCCGTGCCGCTGAAGGAGAAGAAGCCGTTTCTCGGCATCTGCCTCGGCGCCCAGATGCTGGCGCATCATCTCGGCAGCCGCGTCTACCGGCATCCCGATGGTCACGCCGAAGTCGGCTACTATCCGATCCGGCCGACCGATATCGGCCGCGTGGTGTGCGATCCCTGGCCGGAGCAGGTCTACCAGTGGCACCGCGAGGGCTTCGACCTGCCGCTCGGCGCGGATCTGCTGGCGGAAGGCGACTCCTTCCCGGTGCAGGCCTTCCGTTACAACGGCGCCGCCTTCGCGTTGCAATTTCATCCCGACGTGACCCACGCCATCATGTGCCGGTGGACCACGCGCGGCCACGAACGCATGCTGTTGCCGAACGCCAAACCGCGGGTCGCGCATTTCGCCGATCGCGCGGTCTACGATCCCGCCGGGCGGGCCTGGCTCGCCGCGTTCCTCAACCATTGGCTGGGGAAACCGGCCGCGCCGCAGCAGCAGGTCTCGAGCGGGTGATCTGGCGTATTGTATTTGGCTCAATACCGTCGTCCCCGCGCATAGCGCGTTGAAGACGCGCGTAAACGCGCTTACGCTGGGGACCCATAACCACCTACTCTGGAATGTAGGTCCCCGCTTTCGCGGGGACGACAGTGTTGTGAGTGGCGATTGGTGGAGCCGAGGGGGGTCGAACCCCTGACCTCCTCATTGCGAACGAGGCGCTCTCCCAACTGAGCTACGGCCCCGCCAAAATGCAACCACGCTGCGGCGGCTGCGGGGTGGCTGCGGGTGCGCGCCATTTACGGCCCGGGGTGCAAGGAGTCAAGGATCGGAGGGCGAGGGGTGGGACCATGGCGGCGATTTCATCGGATGCGGCGCTTGTTTGCGCCGCCTCGCCCCGCTACATGATGGTGCCCACGATTTACACGAGCGATTCCAGTCCATGCGCGCCCTCTTCCTCGTCATTGATCTCGCCCTCGAGCTCTATATCTGGATCCTGATCGCCGCCGCGATCTTCTCCTGGCTGGTCGCGTTCAACGTGGTGAACGTCCGCAACTCGGTCGTCGGTATGATCGGCGACTTTCTCTATCGCATCACCGATCCCGCCTTGCGGCCGATCCGCAACCTCATGCCCAATCTCGGCGGCATCGATATTTCTCCGGTGATCCTCATCTTGATCATCATTTTCATTCGCTACTGCATCGCGCTTTATATCCTCCCCAACGTGTTCTGAGCTTGATCATTGCTCGGCCGTGGACGGTGGCGGCGGACGGCGTCGTCGTCATCGTGCGGCTCACGCCGCGGGGCGGCCGCGACGCCATCGACGGCGTCGCGCAGCTCGCCGATGGACGCAGCGTGCTGAAGGTGCGCGTGCGCGCGGCGGCAAGCGAGGGCGAGGCCAATGCGGCGCTGATGAAGCTCATCGCCAAAACTCTGGGCGTCGCCGTGCGCGACATCAGCCTCGTTGCGGGCGCGAGCGCGCGGCTCAAGCATCTGCGGATCAACGGCGCCGGCGCAACGCTTGCCGCCACGCTGGAGAAAATCTGCGCAATGGGGTAATGCCGTCGCTGCGCTCACCTGATGTCGACTGCGGCCATTGGCATATGTGAGGTCGTCTCCAGCGTAAGCGCGTTTACGCGCGTCTTCGACGCGCTATGGGCGGGATCGATATCAGGTGATCCTGAAGCAACGAGCCGGATACGGCAGGCCATGACCGCAAAAATCATCGACGGCAAGGGGATCGCGGCCGACCTGCGCGGCAAGGTCGCGGACGCCGTGCATCGTCTGGCACGGGACCGCGGCATCATCCCGGGGCTGGCGGTCGTGCTCGTGGGCAATAACCCGGCAAGCGAAAGCTACGTCGCCAGCAAGATGAAGATGACGGTGGGGAGCGGCATGCGATCGTTCGACCACCGGCTCCCGAGTGAAACGAGCGAAGCGGAGCTCTTGGCGCTCGTTACGCGCCTCAACGCCGATCCCAGCGTCCACGGCATTCTGGTGCAGCTTCCCCTGCCGGCGCAGATCGACCCGCACAAAATCATCGCCGCGGTCGACCCGGCAAAGGACGTCGACGGCTTCAATCCCGTGAATGCTGGGCGCTTGTGCGCGGGCTTGCCGGCGCTGGCGCCTTGCACGCCGATCGGCTGCATCCTCCTGGCCAAGACGGTGCAGCCGTCGCTCACGGGGCTCGAGGCGGTTGTCATCGGCCGCTCCAACATCGTCGGCAAGCCCTTGGCGCAACTTCTGCTCGCCGAAAACGCAACGGTCACGGTCGCGCATTCCAAGACGCGCGAGCTTGCGGCGGTCTGCCGGCGCGCGGACCTTTTGTTCGCGGCGGTAGGACGGCCGGAAATGGTGCGGCGGGATTGGGTCAAACCGGGCGCCACCGTCATCGACGTCGGGGTCAACCGGGTGACCGAGGCGGGCGGCCGCTCGCGCATCGTCGGCGACGTGGCGTTCGCGGAAGTCGCGGAGGTCGCGGGCGCGATCTCGCCGGTGCCGGGCGGCGTCGGTCCGATGACCATTGCGTGCCTGCTCGCCAACACGGTGCGGGCGGCCTGTGCGCTCGCCGGCCTGCGGGAGCCGGCGTTCGGACAACGCCCGGCCGAGGACCGGGAATAGGCGCTCCCAGCCCGCGAAGGCAGTTTCTGAATGTCGATAAGTGGCGCCACGATTTCGGTGCGTTCCCTCTCCCCGTTTGGGGAGAGGGTTAGGGTGAGGGGGTTACAGACCTATCGAGAAATTCTAACCCCTCACCCCACCCCTCTCCCTATGGGAGAGGGAGCAGATCGAGCCTGCCGCTCAACCGAATAGCTTACTTGGCCCAGGCGAAGGCGACTTTGTCGAGGGTGCGGGTGCCGAAGCGTTCGGAGGAGCGGGCCACCGCCTTGCCGCCGAGCGCGCGGTAGAAGCCGACCGCCGGCTCGTTGTCCGATAGCGCCCAGATCACCAAGCTTTGCAGGCCGCTCTG
>JAFAHL010000318.1 GCA_019237215.1 Hyphomicrobiales bacterium
CGGATGAGCTTGATGCCGGGCGGCACGCGGAACGGCACCGCCGGCTTATCGGCGAGCGCGACCTTCATGAAATCGCGTACGATCGGGGCCGCGAGCACGCCGCCGGTCGCGCCGCGGCCGAGATGGCGCGGCTTGTCGTAGCCGAGATAAACGCCGACCACGAGATCGGGCGAGAAGCCGATGAACCAGGCGTCCTTCTCGTCGTTGGTGGTGCCGGTCTTGCCGGCGATCGGCTTGCCAACCTCCTTGACGACGGTTGCGGTGCCGCGCTGCACGACGCCTTCCATGATCGAGGTGATCTGGTAGGCGGTCATCGGATCGAGCACACGCTCGCGTTTGTCGATCAATGTCGGCTCGTTCTGGTCCGCCCATTTGTCGGCGTCGCAGCCGCGGCATTCGCGCGAATCGTGCTTGTAGATGGTATGGCCGTAACGATCCTGGATGCGGTCGATCAGCGTCGGCTGGATTTTCCTGCCGCCGTTGTCGAACATGGCATAAGCGCCGACCATGCGAAGCAGCGTCGTTTCGCCCGCGCCGAGCGCAAACGAAAGGTAGGGCGGCAAGTTGTCGTAGACGCCGAAGCGCTTGGCGTATTCGCCGATCAGCGGCATGCCGATGTCCTGGGCGAGACGCACCGTCATCACGTTACGCGACTGCTCGATGCCGAAACGCAGCGTCGAGGGTCCGTAATATTTGCGGGTATAGTTTTCCGGCGCCCAGATGCCGGTGCCGGTGTCGATCTCGATCGGCGCATCCAAGACCACGGTTGAAGGCGTATAACCGTTGTCCAGCGCGGCGGCGTAGACCAACGGCTTGAACGACGAACCAGGCTGGCGCAGCGCCTGGGTTGCGCGGTTGAACTGACTCTGGTCGTAGGAGAAGCCGCCGGCCATCGCCAGCACCCGCCCGGTCTGCGGATCCATCGCGACGATGGCGCCGGAGACTTCGGGCACTTGGCGCAGGCGGAACTGACCGCCGCCGAGCGGCTCGACATAGACGACGTCGCCGGGTGAGAGCACCTGCGACACCTTGGTCGGAGTCTTGCCCCGCGCCTTCGCCCACTTCATGCCTTCGAGCGCGATCGTGCCGGTCTCGCGCTCCTTCGAGAGCGCACCGCCTGGTTCGCGGCCGGGCTGCAATCCGACGCGGGCCGCCGCGTCATCGGCCTCCAGCACCACCGCGAGCCGCCACGGCGCAACGTCGGAGAGCGCCTTGACTTCGGCGAGCTTGGCCCCCCAATCGCCGGTCGGGTCGATTTTCTGGGCGGCGCCGCGGTAGCCATGCTGCTCGTCGAAATTCACGAAGCCGTCGACCAGCACCTTGCGCGCCAGCACCTGCATCTTGGGGTCGAGCGTGGCGCGCACCGAGAGGCCACCCTCGTAGAGCTTCTTCTCGGTGAAATTGTCGTAGATGTAGCGGCGGACCTCCTCGGCGAAATATTCCGCCGCGAAGATGTGGGCGCCGGTCGGCCGCGGGGTGATCTTGAGCGGCTCCTTCTTCGCCTTCTCGGCCTCTTGCGCGGTGATGTAGTGGTCCTCGGCCATGCGGTCGAGCACGTAATTGCGCCGCTCCAGCGCACGCTCGCGCTGGCGGAAGGGATGGTAATTGTTGGGCGCTTTGGGAAGCGCCGCGAGATAAGCCGCTTCCGCCACCGACAATTCGTGCACCGACTTGTCGAAATAGAGAAGCGAAGCGGCGGCGACGCCATAGGCGCCCATGCCGAGATAGATTTCGTTGAGGTAGAGTTCGAGGATGCGTTCCTTGGAGAAGGCGCGCTCGATCTTCATCGCCAGCAGCGCTTCCTTGATCTTGCGCGCAAACGACAACTCGTTGGTGAGCAGGAAGTTCTTGGCGACCTGCTGGGTGATGGTGGAGGCACCCTGCGGCCGGCGGCCGCTGCCGTATTGCTGTATGTAGAGCGTGGCGGCGCGCGCGATGCCGGAGAAGTCGATGCCGCCGTGCTCGTAGAAATTCTTGTCCTCGGCCGCGACGAAGGCGTGGATGACGAGCTTGGACACCGCCTGGATCGGAATATAGAGCCGCCGCTCGCGCGCATATTCGGCGAGCAGCGAGCCGTCGGAGGCGTGCACCCGCGTCATCACCGCGGGCTCATAATCCTGCAGCTGGGAGTAGTCCGGCAGCGATTGGGAGTAGTGCCACAGCAAGCCGGCTGCCGCCGCGACGGCGGCAACGAATATGATCGTTCCCGCCGCGAACAACAGGCCGAAGAAGCGCAGCAACAATCTCATGCCCGAAGACCCCCTGCCCCGAACCGGGTGGCTGCGATATCTGCCGGTGGCCTCACCCGCGGCCGGCCAAGGTCCGGCGGATGTCCCCGCGCCACGCGCTAGCCGCCGCAGCGCTCGGTCCGGCGGTCTAAGTCGCTCTGTTTTATGTTGAAACTGAGGCTAAACGGTCACAGTCCAGTCAATTCTGGCCGCCCCCGGCCAACCGCGTCCCAAAGAATGCATCTATCGCCCGGACGATCGAATCCGCGGTGCGGTCCCGCCACTCGGTCGAAATCAGAGATTTCAAGTCCGCCCGATTCGAGACATAGCCGAGTTCGACCAGGACCGAGGGCACATCGGGCGCCTTGAGCACTACAAAGCGGGCCGACTTCAGCGGCTGCTGGTGCAGCCGGGTGGCATTCTTGAGCGTCCCGACGACCGTGTGGGCGAACTGCACCGAAAAGGTCTTGGTTTCGCGCCGGGCGAGATCGATGAGAATGCCGGCGACGTCCTTCTCCTCGGCCGAGAGATCGAGCCCGGCGATCACGTCGGCTTGGTTCTCGGCCTCGGCGAGGCGCGCGGCGCGGGCGTCCGAGGCCTGTTCCGAGAGCGTATAAACGGTCGCCCCTTGCGCGTCGCCTTCCCTGCGCCGCAACGCATCGGCGTGAATCGAGATGAACAGCGCCGCCTGGCGCGCACGCGCGAACTGGACGCGATCGCCGAGCGCCACGAACGTGTCGTCGGTGCGCGTCATCAGCACGCGGTACTTGCCGGTCTTTTCGATCTTGTCGCGCAGCAGCGAGGAGAACTCGAGCACGATGGTCTTTTCCATCTCCCCGCTCGCCGCCCTGGTGCCGTTGTCGATGCCGCCATGGCCGGGATCGATCACCACCAGCGGCCGGGAATCGCCGTTCACCTTGGTCTCGGGCGGCGTCTGCGGCTTGCTCCCCTCGGGCGCACGGCTCTCGAGCGCAACGCTGCGCATGAACGCCTCGCGCTCGGTTGCGGTGAGGTGAAGCACGAGGCGCGCGGGCTGATCATTGGCGGCACCGAGCACGAAGGCCATGTCGACCTGCGCCGGGCGCGCGAGATCGATGACCATGCGCGAGCCGCCCTGCATGACGAGGCCGAAGCGGAACGCTTTGATCAGGCCGCGGCCCACCTCCCCGGCCTTGGGCGGGAACTGGAACGTGACCTGCGGCATGTCGAGCACCACCCGGTAGGGATTGGCGAGCGTGAAGGCGCGGATCTCGATCTTCTGGCTCAAGTCGACGATCAGGCGCGTTTGCGTATCGTCGCCGCCGAGCCGCACGTCGCTCGCCACCGGAAAATCATTGGGTGTGCTCGCGGGCGCTCCGGGCGGGCCGCTGCGCTCGGCCGCGGACGCGCCGCCCAATAGGAGTCCGCTCAGGACCATTGCGCCGAGCAGAACAGGCAGGATCGTTACGCGGACGGACATGGGCGGCCCCTGCGAGCCCGTCTTACTCCATTACGGGGGTGCGGTTAACCCAAACTTACCCCGCAGGCTGGCGGTGCCGGCCGCGGGCAAGCCGCTCCCTTGCCATCGGCCACCGCCAGCCCTAATAAAGGGGTGCTGACGATTTGCAGTTCCGGTTGTGCCACGTTCGGACATCCGGCAGGCCCGCCGAAGCACCGCTCCCCGACACGCGACGGGAGGGGATCGTGCGGGCCGATTTGGTTCGCGGCGTCGCATGGATGCGGCGCGGACGGACCAGCCAAGCCGATGTTCTTGTGGACACCACCGGGGTTGCGTGCGGGACGTGCCGCGCGCAACGGCGGGGCGGCTTATGCTTTCCGAGGCCGCTATCCCGAGTCGAAAGATCGCCGGCGCAAGAGAACCAGCGGCTGCGCTCGCCGAGCGCTGCCGTCCCGTCACGGGCCAAAGGTCATGCTGCGAGCGCGCATCGACACCTTAACCGATCGCTGCCGACGCAACCCCGCGTCGCCGAGCGACGCGGACTCGGCTGCTTGCCATGCGTCGATCTCGCGCGCGTCCAAGGCTCATGCTTTCAACCGCAATCAGGCCGGCTTCCGGTCGCGCCGTCTTGCGCCGCCCAGGTGGTGGCCAAAGGCGGCCGCACGCCAACCGGTCGTCAAGAGATTGGTCAATGCCCAACAAAATGCTCATCGATGCGACCCATCCGGAGGAGACCCGGGTGGTTGTTCTGCGCGGCCATCGTGTCGAGGAATTCGATTTCGAGTCCGCCAGCCGTAAGCAACTTCGCGGCAACATCTATCTGGCCAAGGTGACGCGCGTCGAGCCGTCGCTGCAGGCTGCCTTCGTCGACTACGGCGGAAATCGCCACGGCTTCCTGGCCTTCAGCGAAATCCATCCCGATTATTACCAGATCCCAATCGCCGATCGGCAGGCGCTGATCGCCGAGGACGAGCGCGCTCAGCGCGCCGCCGAGGCGGAGGCCGACCGCCGCGCGGGCCGCCGGCAGGCTCGCTTCGAGCGCGCACGCGATGAAGTCAAGAGCGCGCCGCTCGACACCGAAGGCGAGGCCATGGCGGCGGCGTCCGAGCAGATGGCTCCGCTCGCCGAGGCGCTCGAGGAAGCGGCGCCGCAGGAGCAAGCGGCGCCGGAGGAGGAAGCGGCGCCGGATGCGCCCGCCCCGGCCGCGATCGCGGCCGAGCCAATCGCGCTCGAGCCTGCCGAGGATGCACCCGCGGCCGAGGCTGCGATCGAGCTCGCCCAGCTCGAATCAACGAGCGCGTCCGAGCCCCTTCCAACCGTCGACGAACCGCAGGCGGCCGCGAGCGACATCGCCGAGACCGCCGACATCGCCGTTACCTCGGAGCGCAGCAACAGCGAGGTCGGCGAGGCGGCGGCCGTAACGGCTGAAGCCGGCGCCAATATCACCGAAGTCAACGGCCATGGCGCCGAAGGCGAGGACGAGGTCGTGGAATCGGTCGGCGGCGCCGACGCGTTGGAGGAAGTGCCCGAGCGCATGCCGCGCGTGCGCCGCCAGTACAAGATTCAAGAAGTCATCAAGCGCCGGCAGGTGATGCTGGTGCAGGTGGTCAAGGAGGAGCGCGGCACCAAGGGCGCGGCGCTCACCACCTATCTTTCGCTTGCCGGCCGCTATTCGGTGCTGATGCCGAACACGGCGCGCGGCGGCGGCATCAGCCGCAAGATCACGAGCGCGGAGGATCGCCGGCGCTTGAAGGACATCGCCCAAGAGCTGGAAGTGCCGGAAGGCATGGGCGTGATCCTGCGCACCGCCGGCGCCAGCCGCACCAAGACCGAGGTCAAACGCGATTTCGAATACCTGCTGCGGCTGTGGGAAACCGTGCGCGATCTCACGCTCAAGTCGACGGCGCCGACGCTCGTTTACGAGGAAGGCTCGCTGGTCAAGCGCTCGATCCGCGACCTTTACAACAAGGATATCGACGAGATCGTGGTTTCCGGCGAGGACGCCTACAAGGAAGCGAAAGAGTTCATGCGCATGCTCATGCCGAGCCATGCCAAGAACGTGAAACTCTACCACGAAGGGCTGCCGATTTTCACGCGCCACGGCATCGAGAGTCAGCTCGACGCCATGTTCACGCCGGTCATGCAGCTGCGTTCGGGCGGTTACATCGTGCTTAACCAGGCCGAGGCGCTGGTCGCGATTGACGTCAATTCCGGCCGCGCCACGCGCGAGCACCACATCGAGGACACGGCGCTCAAGACCAACCTCGAAGCCGCCGAGGAAATCGCTCGGCAATTGCGCTTGCGCGATCTCGCGGGGCTGATCGTCATCGACTTCATCGACATGGACGAGAAGCGCAACAACCGCGCGGTCGAGCGCCGGTTGAAGGAATGCCTGCGGCACGATCGCGCGCGTATTCAGGTCGGACACATCTCGCACTTCGGGCTGCTCGAAATGTCGCGCCAGCGCATTCGCTCGAGCGTGCTCGAGAGCTCGACCGAGAAGTGCTCGCATTGCGGCGGCACGGGCCATGTGCGCTCGGTGTCGTCGGTGGCGCTGCAGCTCCTGCGCTCGCTCGAGGAAATGCTGCTCAAAGGGGCGACGCACAATCTCAACGTGCGCACGCGCTCCGACATTGCGCTCTATCTCCTCAATCACAAGCGCGCGCATCTGCGCGTGCTGGAGGAGCGCTTCCGCATCGCCATCATGGTCAACGCCGACGCCACCCTCGGCGGGCAATTGTCCTTCGTCATCGAAAAGGGCGAGCAGGTGCACAGCCTGGAGCAGGCGAAGGCGCTGGCGCTGCAGCCGGCGACCGCCGTCCCCCCGATCGAGGAGGAGGAGGACGAAGAGGACTACGACGACGAGGAGGCGCCCGAATCCGAAGACGCCGCCGTGGGCGCGCAGGAGGAAGAGGCGCAGGACGCGGGCGAGGAGGCGCAGGCCGCGGGCGAGCCGGGCCAGGGCCGCAAGCGGCGCCGGCGGCGGCGCGGCCGGCGCGGCGGCGAGGGCCGAGAGGCGTTCCCGCAGGAGCGCGACGAGTCGCCGCCTGGCGAGGCCGCGGACTTCGCGCCGGCACCGGCCGAGCCTGACCTCGCTCGATCAGGCCAAGCGCACGAGGGCGAGGACGGCGGGGGCGGCGGCGAAAGGCCGGCAGAGGCGCATGGCGAGGGCGAGCGCCGGCGCCGGCGCCGCGGCCGGCGGGGCGGGCGGCGCAACCGTCGCGGCCGCGACGGCGAGAGCTTCGCG
>JAFAHL010000763.1 GCA_019237215.1 Hyphomicrobiales bacterium
AGCCCCTCGCTCGCCAAAACCGGGCGACGACAGATCGCCCACCTATTGCTGCGAGGCTGGCACCTCTTCGTTCGCGTCGCCTTTTCGAGTCTGAGCCGGCGCATCGTCTTTCTCAACGTCACCGGCTTGCTCGCGCTGGTGGTCGGAGTTCTCTATCTTTCGCAATTCCGCGCCGGCCTGATCGATGCGCGCATCCAGAGCTTGTTGGTGCAAGGCGAAATCATCGCCGGCGCCGTCGCCGCCTCCGCGACGGTGGAGACCGACAGCATCACCATCGATGCCGAGCGGCTGCTCGAGCTGCAGGCGGGCCAGAGCTACGGCCCCTCCGAGGAGGCACTCTCGGGGCTCGAATTCCCGGTCAATCCGGAGCGCGTCGCGCCGGTGCTGCGCCGCCTGGTTTCTCCCACCAATACGCGCGCACGCATCTATGACCGCGACGGCGTCCTCATCCTCGACAGCCGTAATCTCTACGACGTGCTGCGCTTCGACCTGCCGCCGCCGACGCAGAAGCCGGGCGTTCTCGAGCGCGGCTACGTCGCCATCCGCACGTGGTTCAGCCGCGGCACGCTGCCGCTCTATCGCGAGCTCGGTCCGCAGAACGGCAAGGCCTACGGCGAGGTCGGCAATGCGCTGCAGGGCTTCAAGTCGAGCATGGTGCGCATCAACGATCGCGGCGAAGTCATCGTGTCCGTCGCGGTACCGGTGCAGCGCTTCCGCGCCGTGCGCGGCGCCCTCATGCTGTCGACGCAGGGCGCCGACATCGACAACATGGTGGGCGCCGAGCGCGTCGCCATCTTCAAGGTGTTCCTCATCGCCGCCGGCGTGATGGTCGTGCTGTCGTTCCTGCTCGCCGGAACCATCGCCGGCCCGGTTCGACGGCTGGCGGAAAGCGCCCGACTCGTGCGCCGGCGGATCCGCACGCGCGTGGAAATTCCCGACCTGAGCCACCGGCGCGACGAGATCGGGCACCTGTCGGGCTCGCTGCGCGACATGACCGACGCGCTCTATACCCGCATCGAGGCGATCGAGAGATTCGCCGCCGACGTGGCGCACGAGCTCAAGAACCCGCTCACCTCGCTGCGCTCGGCGGTGGAGACGCTGCCGCTTGCCAAAAGCGACGAGAGCCGCAGCCGCTTGCTGTCGGTGATTCAGCACGACGTGAAACGGCTCGACCGGCTGATCTCCGACATTTCGGACGCCAGCCGGCTCGACGCCGAAATGCAACGCCACGAAGCGCAACCGATCAATTTGGCAAAGCTGCTCACGACCGTCGTCAGCGTGGCCAACGAGCGCCAGGACGACGGCGTCACCGTCACCTTGAATTTCGAAGCAGGCAGGCCGTTCGCCTTCACGGTGCTCGGGAACGATTCCCGCCTCGGACAGGTGATCGACAACCTCATCGACAACGCCCGCTCGTTCTCGCCCGCCGGCGGCACGGTGCGCGTCACCTGCCGGCGCTTGAAGGGCGAGATTGAGATCGTCGTCGACGACGACGGGCCGGGTGTGCCCGAGGAGGCCATCGAGAGAATTTTCGAGCGCTTCTACACGCACCGGCCGCACCAGGCCTTCGGGCAGAATTCGGGCCTCGGTCTCTCGATTTCCAAGCACATCATCGAGGCGCATGGCGGCCGCATCTGGGCGGAGAACCGTCCCTCGGCGCCGGCGGCTTCCGACGAGACGCCCTTGGTGCTCGGGGCGCGCTTCATCGTGCGGCTGCCGGCGATGTGATGGCGGATCAAGCTCCGACCGTGCACGCCTCGGCCGTGCTGGCCGGCGCGCGCGCCGTGCTCATCCGCGGGCCGGCGGGAGCCGGCAAATCGCAACTTGCGCTCGCGCTCATTCAGGCGGCGGACAGCGGGCTGCTGCGGTTCGCCCGCCTAGTGGGAGACGACCGCGTTCATCTGCAAGCGCATCACGGGCGTCTGCTGGTACGACCGGCCGCGGCGCTGGCGGGACTGATCGAAGTGCGCGGCCTCGGCATTCGGCGGCTCGACCACGAGCCGATGGCGGTGGTCGGCTTGGTGGTCGACCTGGCAGCCGAGGATGCCGAGCGGCTACCGGCGGCCGGCGAGACCGTGCTCCTCGGCGTGCCCTTGCGGCGACTTGCGGTCGCGCCCGGCGCCGACGCGCTCGCCCCCGTCCTCGCGCTCCTGCGTTCACCGCAGGGTGATATTAAACCTCCGTCATGATCCTTGCGGCCGAGCCCGGTGGCACAAAAGTAACCGGCGCGCGCTAAGTTCCCCCTCCGCAGGGCGCGGGAAAGGCGCCCTTTACCGCAATGCAACATAACCCGCAAATCGCTGGAAAGCCCCTTGCGCATGGGCTTGGGATGGTCATGATGGGCGGCCTTTCGTGCGGTGCAACCGGAACGCGCCGGCGGGGAGCTCCATGATCGGCCTCGTACTCGTCACCCATGGGCGCCTCGCGGCCGAGTTCCGCTCGGCTCTGGAGCACGTCGTCGGCCCGCAGAAGCAGATCGAGGCGGTGACGATCGGACCCGACGACGACGTCGAGCAACGCCGCAAGGACATCATCGAGGCGGTCAAGCGGGTGGACAGCGGCGAAGGGGTCGCCATCCTTACCGATATGTTCGGCGGCACGCCCTCCAACCTCGCGATTTCGGTGATGGGCCGGCCGAAAGTCGAGGTTCTCGCCGGCATCAATCTTCCGATGCTGGTGAAGCTCGCCAAGGTGCGGGACGAATGTCCGCTGACCGAGGCGGTGGCGGCTGCGCAGGACTCCGGCCGCAAATACATCACCATCGCCAGCCGCGTTCTCACCGGGAAATGAGCGAGCCCGCAGGCGTGGCCGACTCCTCTTCCGCCAATCATCCGCCGAACCCGGCACCGATCATCCGCGTGCTCGAAATCTGCAACAAGAAGGGGTTGCACGCGCGCGCCTCGGCGAAGTTCGTGCAAACGGTGGAACGATTCGATTGCGAGGTGAAGGTCAAGCGCGGCCACGAGGTCGTCGGCGGCACCTCGATCATGGGGCTGATGATGCTGGCGGCCGGCCCGGGCACGACGATCACCGTCGAAGCGAGCGGGCCGCAGGCGGCCGAGGTCGTCGACGCGCTGGCGGCACTGGTGAGCGGGCGGTTCACGGAACAGGAATAAGGCTGCTCCGCGTCTCGCCGGCTCAAGCCACTTGCTTCCTCAACACGCTGGCCGCCGCTCGCAGATCGGCGACGAAATTGTCGTACTCGCGCTGCTTGTCGGCGTCGTCCTCGATGCGCAGCAGCCAGGACGGATGGATGGTCACGAAGGCGGTGGTGCCGTCGGAGAGATGCAAGGTCTGTCCGCGCAGCCTGCCGATGGTGACCGAACGGCCGAGCAGACTGCGCGCGGCCGTCGCGCCGAGCGCGACAATGGCCGCGGGCTTCACGATCGCGCGCTCGAGATCGAGCCAAATCTTGCACCGCTCGATTTCGTAGGCGTTGGGGCGCTTGTGCAGGCGCCGCTTGCCGCGCATCTCGTGCTTGAAATGCTTCACTGCATTGGTAACGAAGACCTCGGTGCGGGGAATTCCCGCCTCCGCCAGCGCCCGGTCGAGGACGCCTCCGGCCGGGCCGACGAACGGCTTGCCGCTGAGGTCCTCCTTGTCGCAGGGCTGCTCGCCGACGAGCATGAGGTGAGCGGACTTGCGGCCCTCGCCCGGCACCGCCTGCGTTGCGTCTTTATAGAGCGGGCAGCGCGTGCATTCGTTCTGCGCCTTGGCGAGTTCCTGCAGCGAATTGATCTTGGGAGAAAGCTCGAGATTAAGCTGCGTCTTCGCTCGCATCGGGTGCTCCTGGCCGATCGCCGCCGGGCTTGGCCCGAGTCAACGCCGGGCCGCCTCGACGGTTCGGCGCGGGGGCAAGTTTGCGCCGTCTGCGGACA
This sequence comes from Hyphomicrobiales bacterium, assembly GCA_019237215.1. GTDB lineage: Bacteria > Pseudomonadota > Alphaproteobacteria > Rhizobiales > Xanthobacteraceae > VAZQ01. The sequence continues at coordinate 3,879 of JAFAHL010000763.1, forward strand.
TAAAGAAATCTTTATATCTTCGTTGCAGGAGGCGGCGGGCCCTGCTATAGCGACCGCCGACCGGCGTGCCCCCTCGCGCGCCCCGTTTTCCCAACCCATGCAAGGATCGTCATGAGCGCTGCATCGAAAGCCGCCCGAACCGTTGCCAAGCCGGTTGCCGACTATGTCGTCAAGGACGTGGGTCTCGCCGACTGGGGCCGCAAGGAAATCGCCATCGCCGAGACCGAGATGCCCGGCCTCATGGCCACGCGCGAGGAGTACGGCCCCGAGCAGCCGCTGCGCGGCGCGCGCATCTGCGGCTCGCTGCACATGACCATCCAGACCGCGGTGCTGATCGAGACGCTCAAGGCGCTCGGCGCCGACGTGCGCTGGGCCTCGTGCAACATCTATTCGACCCAGGACCACGCCGCGGCGGCGGTGGCAGCCAGCGGCACGCCGGTGTTCGCGGTCAAGGGCGAGACGCTGAAGGAGTATTGGGACTACCAGCATCGCATCTTCGAATGGGGCGACGGCGGCACGGCGAACATGGTTCTCGACGACGGCGGCGACGCCACGCTTTTGATCCACCTCGGCTTGCGCGCGGAACAGGGTGAAACCGGCCTGATCGCCAAGCCGACCAACGAGGAAGAGGAGATTTTGTTCGCGGCCATCCGGGAGCGGCTGAAGGACAAGCCCGGCTGGTACAAGAAGAATGCCGATGCCATCCGCGGCGTGACGGAAGAAACCACGACCGGCGTTCACCGGCTTTACGACATGCAGAAGAAGGGCACGCTGCTGTGGCCGGCGATCAACGTCAACGACAGCGTGACCAAATCGAAGTTCGACAATCTTTACGGCTGCCGCGAATCGCTGGTCGACGGCATCCGCCGCGGTACCGACGTGATGATGGCGGGAAAGATGGCCATGGTCGCGGGCTTCGGCGACGTCGGCAAGGGCTCAGCCGCCTCGCTGCGCCAGGCCGGCTGCCGCGTGCTCGTTTCCGAGGTCGATCCGATTTGCGCGCTGCAGGCGGCGATGGAAGGCTACGAGGTCACGACCATGGAGGACGCGGCCACGCGTGCCGACATTTTCGTCACCGCGACCGGCAACCTCGACGTCATCACCATGGACCACATGCGCAAGATGAAGGACCGCGCGATCGTCGCCAATATCGGCCACTTCGACAGCGAGATCCAAGTGGCGGCGCTGCGGAACCTCAAGTGGCACAACGTCAAGCCGCAGGTCGACGAGATCGAATTCCCGGACGGCAAGCGCATCATCCTCTTGTCGGAGGGGCGCCTGGTGAATCTCGGCAATGCCATGGGCCATCCGAGCTTCGTGATGTCGTCCTCCTTCACCAACCAGACGCTGGCGCAGATCGAGCTGTGGACCAATCCCAAGAAGTACGAGAAGAAAGTTTATACCCTGCCGAAGCGTCTCGACGAGAAGGTCGCGCGGCTCCATCTCGCCAAGATCGGCGTCAAGCTGACGAAAATGTCGGACAAGCAAGCGACCTATATCGGCGTGCCCGTCGACGGCCCGTATAAGCCGGATCACTACCGCTATTGAGGCGGGGTTAAGGTCTCTCGATAGTCCTGCATCCCCCTCACCCCAACCCTCTCCCCAAACGGGGAGAGGGAGCGCACCGAGACCGTTGCGCAATCATCGACACTTGTTGCGAAACTGCGCTAGCTTTGCGCTGCAATGATCGCAGCGGGGCAAGCCTTGCGACGTCGGATCATCCTTGCCGTCATCTTGCTGGCGGCCTTCATCGTCTTGTTGCGCGTTGCGGTGCTGGCGGACGAATTCGACACGGTCATCACGGCGGCCAGCTTCGAAGCGGCGCGCGAAAATCGAACGGCGCTGCGCGCTTTCCTCCATCGCATGCCGAAGGGCGGCGACCTCCACACCCACCTCGCCGGCGCCGTTTACGCCGAGCGCTTCATCGCCTGGGCCGCGCAGCAAGAGCTTTGCGTCGACCCCCAAAAGGTCGTGGTGGCGAAACCGCAGTGCGACCGCGCGGGAGCGCTGCCGGTCTCCGATGCCATGCACGACCAGCAGCTCTACAACTGGCTGGTCGATGCGTTCTCGATGCGCGCATTCCTGCCAACCTCCGCCGTGCCGACCGGCCACGACGAATTCTTCGCCGCCTTCGACAAATTCGGGGCGGTGTCCGGCACGCATCTCGTCGACATGACGATCGACCAGCTCAGACGCTACGACAGCGAGAACGTGCAATACGTCGAGTTCATGGTGTCGTCGTGGTGTGCGGACGATCGCGCCAGGTTCGTCAAGGCGATCAGCGAGACGACCGAGGATGCCGCCAAGCTCAAGACGCTGGAAGCGAGCGGGCTCGGCGATTGCGTGGCGGCAAGGCGCAATGTTCTGACGGCCGCGATCGGCAAGATAAGAAGCGCGCTCGCGTGCGATGCGCCCAAGGCGCAACCGGGATGCGGCGTCACCTTCCGTTACATCATCCAGGTCAATCGCAACAATCTCCCGGATGAAGTGTTCGTTCAGACCGCGATCGCGGCCGCGCTGATCCGCGCGGAACCGCGCGTGGTCGCGCTCAATTTCGTCGGACCCGAAGATGGTCTCGTGGCGCGCCGCGACTACACCCGGCACATGCAGATCATCCGCTTTCTCGCCCCCGACGTGCCGGTCGCGCTGCACGCGGGCGAGCTCTGGCTCGGCCTCGTTCCGCCGCCCGACCTTGCCTTTCACATCCGCGAGGCCATCGAGATCGCTGGCGCCCGCCGCATCGGCCATGGCGTCGCGCTTGCCTTCGAACGCGACATGGAAGGCCTGCTCGCCGAGATGCGCGCGCGACCTGTCGTCGTCGAGGTCAACCTCACCAGCACTGACCTCATCCTCGGCGTGCGCGGCAAGGACCATCCGCTGCCCACCTATCTCGCAGCCGGCGTGCCGGTCGTGCTGTCATCGGACGATGCCGGGATATCCCGCATCGACCTCACCAACGAATACCTGCGCGCGGCGCGCGACTATGGCCTCGAGTATCGGGCGCTGAAGGCGATCGCCCGCAACGCGTTGATCTACTCCTTCCTCGACCAGGCGCAAAAGCGCGACGAGCTCGCGCGGTTCGACCGCGCCAGCGCCGAATTCGAGCGCTCCGTTGCCAGCCGGCAATCGCCGCTGCAAAACGCCGTCGCGCTGATCAAGGCCGCCGTCACTTCCCCGCCATGAGATGGCGCGCGATGCAGCGGGCGAGCGGCTCCTGCGCGGACGGCGATGCTTGCGGCTGCCGCGGCGGAATGGCGATGATGAGATAGCGCGCGGGCGTGCCTTCCACGCCGAGATAACGGCGGGAAACCTCGACCTCGATCTGCTTGCCGGGAGGGGAGCAACGCGCGCGCGCGACCGCCGCCTTCGCGCACCAGTCCGCGCCGGCGACGGCTGACCGCGCGGGACAGAGCAGCGCGATGCCGTCGCGAGCGATGCGTTCTTCCATCGCGGCGGAAGCGGTGCCGTCGAGCACGTGGACCGCGAGCGGATGGCTGGGCATGTAGAAGCTGGCACCATCGGTGAGCTCGTCAAAGCCGCTGAAAATTCGCAACGGCCGGTCGGTGGTCTCGCGCCACAGCTGCTCGATCGGCTGGGCGAGCAGCGAGCCGTGGGTGGTGGCCGGCGCCAAGCCCGCGCTGTGAATGGCAAACGCGATCGCCGGGGCGATCGCCACCATGACGAACGGGAATGCAACCGCGAGCGCGAGGACGCCGACGGCGTCGCGGCGGGTGATCGCGACGAGCGGCGAGGACAAGAGCATCACCGGCAGCAACGCGAAGGCCGACATCGACCAAAGCGAGACCAAGAGCAGCCCGCTCAAGGGCGCGATCACGGCCGGCATCAGCAGCACCGCCCAGAACGCGATCGCTGCCAGCCGGCGCGCCGGCGCGGACGGCCACGCCATGTCCTTGACGGCCGCGCGGCTCGGCCGCGCCACGACCGCCACGATCAAAAGCGGGACCGCGACATAGGCGAGGCTGCCGGCGAGATAGCCGAGCGCGGCGCCGATGGTGGCGGCGAACGAGCCTGCGCCATGCAAGACGACCGCGTAGGAGAAGGGCGCGAAATCGTTGGCGATGAGCCAGGCCACGTGCGGGGCGAGCGCCAGCGCCCCCACCGCGATCGTCACCCAGGGTGCCGGCGAGCTGAAATAGACGGCGCGCCGGCGGTCGGCGAGCGCCGCGATGCCGAGCCCGAGCAGCAGGAAGATCGACCAGTACTTGCCGTACATCGCCGCCGCCGCGCCGAGCCCGGCGAGCGCCGCGTCGAGCACGCGCCGCGTCTCGAACGAGCGCAGAAACCACAGCGTTGTCGCCGCCCACAGCGGCAGCAGAACCGTGTTCGCGTTGAACTTGAGCCCGTGGAAATTGAAGAACGGCACCAGCGTGAGCAGCGCGAGCCCGAGCACGCGCTTTTCGCCGTCGAGAAACCGCGCGCAGAGCCGCCAGGCGATCCACAGCGCGAGGCCGACGTTAACCATCGCGAGCAGGTAGTAGGCCCAGTCGGCGGTGGGAAAAACGGCAAACCACGCGCGCACCAGCGCCATCGCGAGCGGCGGATGCTTGGGATAGCCGAGCGCCAGCTCGCGCCCCAGCGCGAACTGCTCGGACATGTCGGC
>JAFAHL010000564.1 GCA_019237215.1 Hyphomicrobiales bacterium
ACCGACCTCGACCTCGAAGTGACGGAGACGCTGGCGGCCGAGAGCGCGACCGGCGGCTCGACCACGGTTCCCGCGCACATGTTCTATGACATCGTGCGCAAGCTGCCCGACGGCTCGCAGATCTCGCTCGAGGCCGACGGCGACCGCTCGGTGCTGGCGATCCGCGCCGGCCGCTCGCGCTTCACGCTGCAGACCCTGCCCGAGAGCGACTTCCCGGACATTGCCGCCGGCGAGATGGCGCATTCCTTCTCGCTCGCGGCCTCCGACATGAAGCGGCTGATCGACCGCACGCAGTTTGCGATCTCGACCGAAGAGACCCGCTATTATCTCAACGGCATCTATCTGCACACCGCTGGCAGCGCCAAGACCGCGACCCTGCGCGCGGTCGCAACCGACGGCCACCGCCTTGCTCAAGTCGATCTCCCCTTGCCCGCAGGCGCGACCGGAATGCCCGGCGTGATCGTGCCGCGCAAGACCGTCGGCGAGGTGCAGCGCCTGATCGAGGACAATGAAGCCGAGGTCACGATCGAATTGTCGCAAGGCAAAATCCGCTTCACGCTCGGCCATGTGGTGCTGACCTCGAAGCTGATCGACGGCACCTTCCCCGATTACGGCCGCGTCATCCCGCAGAACAATGACAAGGAGCTTCTGGTCGACAAGGCGGATTTCGCAGCTGCCGTCGACCGCGTCTCGACCATCTCCAGCGAGCGCGGGCGGGCCGTGAAGCTCGCGCTGTCAGCGGGCAAGCTGGTGCTGAGCGTGACCAACCCGGATTCCGGCAGCGCGACCGAAGAGCTCGAGGTCGAATATGCCTCCGATCCGCTCGATATCGGCTTCAATTCGCGCTATCTGCTCGACATCGCCGCCCAGATCGAGGGCGAGGTCGCGACCTTGCGGCTTGCCGATCCGGGCTCGCCGACCCTGATCCAGGACAACAACAACAAGAACGCGCTCTACGTGCTCATGCCCATGCGGGTGTAGCTCGTCATGGCCGGGCAAAAGCGCGAAAGCGCGTCTTCCCGCCAAAACGACCCCAGTCATCCACGTCATGGGAGCAGCGCGCGCGGATGCGCGGCAACAGGCCGCGCGATGGCGTAACGACGAGCGACATGACCCCATCCCGCATCCATCGCCTGGCGCTGACGCATTTCCGCAATTATCGCGCGGCGAGCGTCGGGACGACCACCGACATGGTGGTGCTGGTCGGGCCCAACGGCGCCGGCAAGACCAATTGCCTGGAGGCGATCTCGTTGCTCTCGCCGGGCCGCGGCCTGCGCCGCGCCACGCTGGAAGATGTTGCCGACAACCAGGGCGACGGCTCCTGGGCCGTGTCGGCGGAGGTCGAGGGCGCGCTGGGCCTGGCGACGCTCGGCACCGGCATCGAGCCGCCGCGCGGCGAAGGCCAGGCCACGCCGCGCCGCTGCCGCATCGACCGCGAACCGGTTCCTTCCGCGACCGCCTTTGGCGATCATTTGCGCATGGTGTGGATGACACCGTCGATGGACGGCCTGTTCGTCGGTGCGGCGTCCGAGCGGCGGCGCTTCTTCGACCGCCTGGTGCTTGCCATCGACAGCGAGCATTCCAGCCGCGTCTCGGCGCTGGAGCGCTCGCTGCGGTCGCGCAATCGCCTCCTGGAGGTGCGCAATTTCGACGATCATTGGTGTGACGCGATCGAACGTGAAACCGCCGAGCTTGCCGTCGCGGTTGCCGCCACGCGCGGACAGACCGCGGTGAAGCTGGCGGCGATGTTGCGCGACCGCGGACAGTCGTCCGCCTTTCCGTCGGCAGCGATTGCGCTCGATGGCTGGATGGAGAATGCGCTGCTGAGCGAGCCCGCCACAGCCGTCGAGGACCGCTATCGCGAGATGCTGCGGCAAAGCCGGGCGCGCGATGCCGCCGCCGGCCGCACCCTCGAGGGGCCGCATCTGACCGACCTGCAGGTGATCTACGCGCCGAAAAACATGCCGGCGCGCGAGGCCTCGACCGGCGAGCAGAAGGCGCTTCTGATCGGCCTCGTGCTCGCGCATGCGACGCTGGTGGCGGAGAGCACCGGCATCGTGCCGCTGCTCTTGCTCGACGAGGTGGTCGCCCATCTCGACCCCGGCCGGCGCGCCGCGCTGTTTGCCGAGCTCGCAAAGCTCGGCGCGCAGGTCTGGCTGACCGGCGCCGATCCGCAAGCCTTCAGCAATATCGGCCAGACAAGCGAGATTTTCGACGTCGATAATGGCCGCGTGGCGCGCCGCGCCTGACGGTCGATCTGACCGGGCGAACCCACGAATTCGAGGCTGAAAAACCATGCGCGAATCGCGCTTTTTCGAGGTCCCAAAACCGGCCTTTCGGCGCCTTGAAAGCCAGTTAAAAAAACCTATCTATTCAAAAGCTTACCTGCAAATACTTTGCGCTGGTCGCATCGCATTTTTCGTGGCACAAATAGCATCATCAGCGCGCCCATCGCGCCGCTGATTCGAGACATCCGCAAAAGGCCTCACATGACAGAACCCGCCCGGCAGACCGTTGCCGACACCGAGCAACCGATTGCGAGCGACTATGGTGCGGAATCGATCCGGGTTTTGAAGGGCCTCGATGCCGTCCGCAAGCGGCCGGGCATGTATATCGGCGACACCGATGACGGCTCCGGCCTGCATCAC
>JAFAHL010000023.1 GCA_019237215.1 Hyphomicrobiales bacterium
GAGCAGAGATCGTATCCATCGAAGCAACCGATATTCGCGTCCTCGATCCGGCGCGGCTCGCCGAGCGGCCCGACTTCATCGTCGTCGATACGAGCTTCATCTCGCTCAAGCTCGTCCTGCCGCCGGTGTTCGCACTTGCGCGAACGCTGGCGCATCTCTTGGCGCTGATCAAGCCGCAGTTCGAAGTCGGCCGACGTCATGGGAAAAAAGGCATCGTGCGTGATCCGCTCGTGCACGCGGCAGTCTGCGACGAGATCGCCGCCTTTGTGAGCTCGCACGGCTGGCGCGTCGCTGAGATCGTGCCCTCGTCCATCACCGGCGGCGACGGCAATCGCGAATTCTTCATCGCGGCCGACCGCGACTGAGCCCGCGCGTTGCGCCTTTCTGTTGCCATAGCGTCCGTTATGGTGCCGCGCGATGACATTGCCGGGAACCATCGCGGCGGCCACGCCCGCAACACAGCGGGAGCGCGCGGTTTGGCGCGTCGAGATCATCGAAACGATCAAGCTCGCGTGGCCCATCGCGCTGACCCAACTCGGTCAGATCGCCATGATGACGACCGATCTCGCGCTCATTGGGCGGCTCGGCGACGGTGCCATCGCCGCCGTCGGGCTCGCACACCTGATCCTGTTCGTCGGATTCGTGCTTGGGATGGGGCCGGTGTCTGCCGTCGCACCACTGGCGGCACAGGCCTTCGGCGCACGCGACCCTCGCATGGTCCGCCGCTCGCTGCGGGTGGGACTGTGGGCCGCGGTGATGCTCGGCGTTCCCGTCAATGTCGCCCAGCTTTGGGGCGAGGACATTCTCATCGCGGCCGGGCAATCATCCGCGACGGCGGCGCTCGCCGCCCGCTATCTGACTGGATTGGCATGGTCGATGATCCCGGCCTGGTGCTTCATCGCGTTGCGCAACTTCATGGGCGCGGTCAATCGTCCGGAACCGGCGCTGTGGGTCACGATCGCTGCCATCCCCGTGAACGGGCTCGTTGCTTATGCCTTGATCAACGGCGCCTTCGGCGCCCCGCGCCTTGATCTGCTCGGCGCCGGGCTCGCGACCACGTTGGTCAATGTTGCCATGTGCGCCGCTGCGATCTGGATTTGCTACACCCGCCGCCCGTTCAAGAAGTATCGCGTGCTGGGGAGGTTCTGGCGCGCGGACTGGGAGCTGCTGCGGCAGTTGATTGCGATCGGATTGCCGATCTCCGGCGCGCTCATGCTCGAATGGGGGCTGTTCTCCTCGAGTGCGCTGCTGATGGGCTGGATCGGCACGACCGCGCTCGCCGCCCATCAGATCGCGTTACAGGTCGCGACCATTCTGTTCATGATTCCATTCGGCATCTCGCTGGCCGCGACGGTTCGCGTCGGACACGCGGTCGGGCGTCGCGACCCGGTCGCAACGCGCAGAGCCGGCTTCGCTGCGATCGCCTTGGGAGCTGCCCTCATGGTGGCAATGACCGTCATCGTGGTCGCGTTCCATGACGCGATCCCGCTGCTTTTCCTCGGCGATGATAGCGGCGCCAACGCCGCGACGGCGCGGCTTGCCGCTACACTACTGCTCATCGGCGCGAGCTTCTTCGTCACCGACGGGGCGCAAGCAATCGCCGCCGGTGCATTGCGTGGGCTCAACGACACCCGCGTGCCGATGTTGTTTGCTGCGGTGAGCTTTTGGCTGATCGGCTTCACCTGCGCCTACGGACTGGCTTTCCCGGGTCGCCTGGGAGCAGTCGGAATTTGGATCGGATTCTCCACCGCAATCGCGACGTTCGCCGCGCTGCTCATTTGCCGGTTTCACGTGCTGACGTTGCCGGAGGGCCGACGAGGAAGCACGAAAGACGGATAGGCAGCGGTTCGTCCGTCCTCTACCGTCTGATCTGGACGCATCGTCGATCGCTGGCTATCGAGAGCACATGGTGGAGCGGCTAGTGATCGCCCGGCTGGGCTCGCGCGGCGACGGCGTCGCCGACACGGCGGCCGGTGCCCTCTACGTGTCCTATGCGCTGCCGGGCGAGACCGCCGAGGTCAAACCATGGCCCGGCCACCCCGACCGCCGCCACTTGCTCAAGGTCGATGTCGCCAGCCCCGACCGCATCGCACCGATCTGTCCGCATTTCGGGATTTGCGGCGGCTGCGCGCTCCAGCATCTGGCCACGGCGTGCTACCGCGATTGGAAACGCGCTTTGGTCGTCGCGGCGCTGGCGCGAGCGGGACTCGACGCGCCGGTCGACGACCTGATCGACGCCCACGGCGAGGGACGCCGCCGTGCCGTATTCCACGCGCGAGTGAGCGCGCGTGACGTGATCGAGGTCGGGTTCGCCGCGCAGAAAGCCCATCATGTGGTGGCGATCGACCGCTGCCCCATCCTCGCGCCAGGGCTCGGCGGCGCGATCGAAGCAGCTTGGGCGATCGCCGAGGTGCTCGCGGCCACGCACAAGCCGCTCGACATCCAGGTGACCGCAACCGACGCCGGCCTCGATGTCGACCTGCGCGGGTCAGGCCCGCCGACGGCGGCAGCCATAACGGCGCTCGCTCGGGTCGCGGAGCGCCGAAATCTTGCGCGGCTGACGCGCCACGGCGACATCGTCGCGCAGCGCGTGCTGCCCACGATCGGGATCGGCCGCGCCCAACTTGTGCTACCGCCGGGCGCGTTCCTGCAAGCGACGCTGGCCGGCGAAACCATCTTGGCGCGGCTGGT
>JAFAHL010000190.1 GCA_019237215.1 Hyphomicrobiales bacterium
AGGATGACGGCGGCCATGACTTCATCTTCGGCCAGAGGCGAACGGACGGGAAATGCCGCTGCATTCGCGACGGCCGCGTGGCTGAGCAGGACCTGCTCGACTTCGAAGGATGAGATATTCTCACCGCGGCGCCGGATGGTGTCCTTCAGGCGATCGATAAACCGAAAATAGCCATCGGATTGGCGAACAACTCGATCCCCCGTATGGAACCAGAGACTGCGCCAGGCTTCGGCGGTTTTCTCCGGCGCACGGAAATATCCGCTTGCGAACGCCAATGGATCATCCGGCCGCACCACGAGTTCGCCGGGCGCATCGCCTGCGACGTCATTGCCCTGATCGTCGATCACGCGGACCTGGAAACCTTCGAACACCGGGCCCATCAATCCTGGCTTCTGGTGCTCGATGGTTGCACCCAGTACGAAATTGGTTTCCGTGGATCCCCAGCCGTCGAGCAAGCGGATCCCAGTGCGCCGTGTGAATTCCTCGTGGAACTGAGCCGGGACACCGGGCGCGAGAGCGATGCGAACCGCATGCGCGGCCTCCTCCGCAGAGCAAGGCCGCGAGAGCAGGATCGGCACCATGGCCCCCAGCACATAGGTGACGGTCGCCCGATGGTGTGCAAGCGAAGCAAAAAATCGCGACGCGGAAAATCTCTTCTCAAAACAAACGGACGAGCCGGTCAAAAGGGCCTGATAGAAGGTGTTGAGCGCGTTGGTATGAAACAACGGCAGGCTCGTGCAGAGGATATCGTCAGCTCGCAATTGCAACAGTGATGCGGTGTTGACGGCCCACCAGAAATATTGCGCCTGCGGGCAGCAGACGCCCTTCGACGGGCCGGTGGTGCCGGAGGTATAGAGGATCAGCGCCATATCGCCCGGCCCGACCGCGGCAGCAGCGCGCCGCTCGCCGCTCTGCGGCATCGAGGTGGAAACGACCTCTCCGATGCGGACGTCCGTTGTGGGATCGATCAGCCAAATGGCCTCGATGGCCAATTCGGGCGGATGCAGGAGATTCAGATTTTCCGCATAGGCCGCTTCCATGACCAATAGCCGCGCGGCGCAATTCGACAAGATGTGCTGAAGCTGCGGCCCGCGCGACGCGACGTTGATCGGAACCGCAACGGCGCCGAGCCAAGCGCAGCCGAGCACGATTTCCAAGAATTCGATCCGGTTCGAGCAGATGATGGCGACGCGATCACCCGGCTCGATGCCGGCCGAGCGCAAGGTACCGGCGCAACGCGCCGCGGCCTGGTACGTGTCGGCATAGGTCCACGTCGTCCCCCCCGCCGTCACCAGGGGCTTTTGCGCAAACCGTTCGGCTTGGCGCGTCAGCATCGCCGGTAGTGTGCGATCGGCGGGCGCGAACGATTGCAACCACTGTGCTCGCAACTGTGATGCTGAGACCATGGCAGTCAGTTCACCTTGCCGCCGAGATAGCTGGCGATGACACGCGGGTCGTGCATGAGGCCGATGGCGGGGCCGCTGTGAACGATTGAGCCGGTTTCCAGAACGTAGCCATAGTCGGCGGTCTCGAGCGCCGCGCGGGCATTCTGCTCGACCAGCAGGATTGAGACACCAAGCTCGCGCAATCCTGTTACGATGCGGAAGATCTCGCGCACGATCAGCGGGGCAAGGCCGAGGCTCGGCTCGTCGAGAAGAAGCAATCGCGGCTTCGCCATCAGCGCGCGCCCGAGCGCCAGCATCTGGCGTTCTCCGCCGGACAAGGTGCCGGCGAGTTGCCCGCGCCGCTCGGACAGGCGCGGGAAGCGCCCGTAGACCTCCTGCAAATCCCGTCGCACGGCTTCGCGGTCCCGCCAGCGCGTATAGGCACCCAAAACGAGGTTGTCCGCCACCGTCATCTCGGTGAAGAGTTCGCGGCGCTCCGGCACCAGGCAGATGCCTCGACGTACGCGCTCTTCCGTACTCAGCATGCGAAGATCTTGCGCCTCATACCAACTCTCGCCTTTAGACGGCAACAGACCCATCAACGCTGCGAGCAGCGTCGTTTTTCCGGCGCCGTTCGGGCCGATCACGGTCACGATATGACCGGCTTGCATTTCGAGCGAAACGCCGGTCACGGCCTCGACCTTGCCGTAGCTCACATGCAAATCGGTGACCGACAGCAGGGCGGTCATGCGACACCGCCAAGATAGGCTTCCTGCACACGCGGCTCGGCGCGGATGTCGGCGGGGATGCCTTCCGCGAGCTTCGAACCGAAGTCCATCACGACGATTCGGTCGACGAGGTTCATGACGAATTCCATGTCGTGTTCGACCAGAACAATCGTCATGCCCTCGTTGCGCAGGGTGCGCAGCAGCTGAGACAAAATTTGCTTCTCGAGACTGCGCAGGCCCGCTGCCGGCTCGTCCAGAATCACCAGGACCGGGTCGGCGGCGAGCGCGCGCGCGACTTCCAGAAGGCGCTGTTGACCCAGCGGGAGATTGCCCGCGAGTTCGCCGACCCTTTCGGCGAGGCCGACGCGCTTCAACTGCTGGAAAGCCTCGAACTGCGCCGATTCTTCTTCGCGGCGATCGAGCCGCATCGCGCCGGCGAGAAATCCCGAGCGCGTGCGCGAATACGTTCCCAACAGCGCATTGTCGAGCAGCGTCATGTTCGGCCGCAGTTTCACGTGCTGGAACGTGCGCACGACGCCTCTGGCGGCGATGTGACGCGGCGCCAATTTCGTCACGTCATGATCCAGGAACATGATCCGCCCGGCGTTCGGTTTCGCGGTCCCGGTGATCAGATTGAGGAGCGTGCTTTTGCCGGCTCCGTTCGGTCCGATCAGGCCCAAGACTTCGCCGGCCTTCACCTCGAAACTCACGTCGTTCACGGCGGCCAGTGCGCCGAACCGTTTCGTGGCGCCTTGAATTGTCAGCACGGGTTGACCGGACACGATGGGGCGCGCGCGGCGTGCAAGTGGCGCCGCCTGCGCCGGCAAGGCCGAAGGCGGGCGCGGCAGATAGCGGTTGATCATGGGAACGATGCCCGCGCGTGCCTTTTGCAGTATGACGACGAAAAGGACGCCGAACGCGACAACTTCGAGCTGCGCGCTGTAGCGCGTGAATACGGGAAGAATGTCCTGCAAGGTGTTCTTGAGCAGCGTGATGACGGCCGCGCCGACCACCGCGCCCGCGATGTGGCCGGCACCACCGACCAGCGCCATCAGCAGGAGTTCGATGCTGGGACGGATGTCGAACGGCGCCGGGTTCACGTAGCGTTGCATATGCGCATAAAGCCAGCCGGATAGACCTGCGAGCGTTCCGGCGACAACAAAAACGGCAAGTCGCATCCGGAAGGAATCGATCGCGAGGCTTTCCACCATGGCGATGCCGCCGCGCAGGCTGCGGACCGCACGGCCCTTGCGCGAGTCGAGCAGGTTCCTGCACAGAAGCATGACGATACCGAGCAGTCCCCAAATGAAGCAGTACATCGCGAGATTGCCGCCGAGCGAGATCGGCCCGATGGTGATTGCCGGAATTCCGGACAGCCCGCTGTAGCGCCCAATCGCGTCGATGTTTCCAAACAGGAAGAAGATGGCAATGCCCCAGGCGATCGTGCTCAGCGGCAGGAAGTGACCGCTAAGCCGCAGCGTTGCGACGCCGAGAACCGTCGCGACGAGCCCGGTGAGAAGGAGCGCGAGCAGCAGGCCAATCCAGGGCGAGCCGCCCTGCACTGCGGTGTACCAGGCGGTGGCATAGGCGCCGATGCCGACGAAGGCAGCCTGGCCGAATGACGTGAGCCCACCCACGCCGGTGAGCAGAACGAGACCCAGTACGGCAAAGGCATAGATGCCGATGTAATTCATCAGCGTAATCGTGAAGCTTCCTAAAATTGCGGGCGCGACCACGATGAAGGCGATGGCGAGGCCCAGCGGGATGCGGGAAGTCCAGCGCATCACGCCTCTCCCTCGCGTTCTTCTTCCTCGATTTCTTCCTCGATTCCGCTCGCCGACGTGAAGGATTGCCAGATCAAAATGGGAATAAGCGCACTGAAAACGAATACTTCCTTGAGCGCGCTGTCCCAGAATGCCGCGTAGCTCTCCAACAGCCCGACGAAGATCGCGCCCGCGGCGGCGGCCGGATAGCTGACCAAGCCGCCGATGATCGCGCCGACGAAGGCTTTAAGGCCGATCAGAAAGCCGGAATCATAATAGAGCGTCGTCACCGGGCCGATGAGAATGCCGCAGATTCCCGCGAGCGCCGATGCAAGCAGGAAGGCTGTCGCGCCCGTGGTGGACGGAAGGATGCCGACGAGCCGGGCCCCGATGCGGTTGACGGCGGTTGCACGTAGCGCCTTGCCGGTGAAAGTGCGCTCGAAGAACAGGAAGAGCAGGAGACTGAAGATCACCGAACCTGCGACGATCAGAATGCTTTGGCCGGAAATAGTGATCGGCCCAAGCTCGAACAGCGCCCGTGTGATCGGCTCGCTGCGGAAGCCTTCCGGTCCGAAGTACAACAGCGCGAGACCGGACATGGCGAAGTGAACCGCCACGGCGATGATGAGCAGGACGAGGACCGATGCGTCGGCGAGCGGACGAAATGCGATCCGGTAGAGCAGGGGCGAGATCGGCATGACAATGGCGAGGGTCAGCGCGATGCCGACCCACATCGGAAGATCGCGCCCGGCGGCCAGCCAAACCAAAGCTGCCGGGATGCTAGGGAGCACCGCGTAAAGCAGCAGCGCCTTGGGCACGCGGTGCATCTCCCCGCGGCGCGCCAACCCATAGGCTTCCATCACGGTCGCGATCGCGGCAAGCGTAAGCACTAGCCAGACCGTGCCCGGCATTTGCCGCAGTTGCAGCGCCGCGACGGTGAGCGCCGAATAACCGACCACATCGCCGAACGGTACGAAGATGACGCGCGTCACCAGGAAGATGAGAACGATACCGAGAGCGACGAGCACATAGATCGCCCCGGTGGAAATTCCATCTTGAGCCAGAAGGAGGGCGATCTCCGGCGTCATTGTGAAGGCGCAGGCAGCTCGAGGGCAGCTAGATCCGTCGGCGGGTGCCCTCGATCATGTGCCGCTCGCGGGCACATTTGCATCGCCATAGCGATCGGTCTGCCCGCTCAAGGCATCAGCGTCCATGCCCCTTTTTGCAGCTGGACCAGCACGCGAGCCCGGTCATCGACGCCGAAGGAGCTGCCGGCATTGAAGTTGTAGACCCCGTGCGTGCCGACGATCTCCTTGACTGACAGCATGGCGTCGCGAAACGCCTCCCGGAATTGGGGCGTGCCCGGCTGTGCCTTCGCCAACGCGCGCTTGGCCGCATCGAGGAATACCAGCCAGGCGTCGAACGAGTATGCAGAAAAAGCGTCCGTGGTCGGGGCGTTGTTCACCTTTTGATAGACCTCGCGATAGGCCATTGACACCTTCTTCGTCGGGTTGCTGTCCGGCAGCTGCTCGGCAACGATCACAGGACCTGTCGGAGCGATCACGCCTTCGACAGCGCGCCCGCCGACGCGTACGAAATCCGGATTGATCAAGGCGTGCGTGCCATAGAGCCCGCCCTTGTAGCCGCGGTCCGCCAGAGCAAGGTAAGGTAGCGCGCCTGGTGTGCCGGAGCCGCCGGTGATGACCGCGTCGGGACGAGCGGCGACGATCTTGAGCGTTTGGCCTGCGACGGAGGTGTCCGCACGGGCATAGCGTTCATTCGTGACGACCTCGATCGCGGTGCCACCGACGTTCTTCATTAGGGCGTCATAGACAAGATCGCCCCAGGAGTCGCTGAATCCGATGTAAGCGGCTTTCTTGACACTATCCTTTTTCATGCGTTCGACCACCGCGGCGACCATCAGCGGCGGCGGCTGTGCAATGGAAATGAGCCACTGCCCGTTGGGGTTTTGCGGCTGAGTGGTCGGTGTGAGTGAAATCATCGGCGTCTTGGTTTCGACGGCGACCACCATCATCGCGGTCGTGCCCGGAACGCCCGATGTGCCCATCAGCACATCGACATTTTCTTCTTCGACGAGTTTGCGGGCGTTGCGGGTCGCTGCCGAAGGGTCGGAGGCGTCGTCGAGCCGAATGAGCTTGATCTTGTGGTCGCCGATTTTTTCGGCATACGCATGTGAGGCGAGAATTCCCTTTTCGTATGGAATTCCGATCGAGGCGCCAGGCCCGCTCAGCGAGGTGACGAAACCGACGGTGATATCGGCACCAAAGCTCGTGCTGACCGACAGTGCTGCCAAGGCTGCAACGATAGCGGCAAGACGCAAAATCATGATCGACCTCCGCACGGTGCCCTAGACGTTCATCGCAATTGCGTTAACTTTAAAGCTTCTACGTAGGTAGGCAAGCGCCTCCGATCGGTTGGTCTTGCAAACTGCAGGTCGTTTTCGATTCGCACGCGGGCCGGCCGCGGATCTTTGTAAGGGAGTTGAACGTGCGCATCTGGTACCAGAGCTACGTAGACTACGAAAACGGCAAAACCTACTGGGACCGTCTAAGCAAGCACCTCGAGGCGGTCGTCGATCCCGGCACCAGGGTCGATATCAAGGGCATTACGCCGCACGACTCTTATGCTCACGCCTTGGTCGAGATGCGGTGTGCCCGTGAGGTGATCTGCAACGCGGTGCGCGCCGAGCGGGAGGGCTACGACGCATTCGTGATCGGACATTTTCAGGATGCGGGGCTCTACGAGGCGCGCTCAGCCGTCGGCATTCCGGTGGTGGCGCTCGGCGAGGCCTCAATGCTGTACAGCTGCCAGCTCGGCCAACGCAGCGGCATCGTCACGATCAATACGCGCTACATCCCGTGGTTTCACCATCAGATCACCAAGTACGGACTCGAACGGCGGGTGACGGGCGTGCATGCGATGCAGTTCGAGCCGGGACAAATTCTCAAGGCCTACGAATCGCAAGATCGGGCTGACGAAGTCGCGCGATTATTTGCCGAACAGGCGAGGCCGCTCGTGGCCTCCGGGGCAGACGTGTTGATCCCAGGCGGAGGGATTCCGATGCTGCTGTTCTCGGCCATTCGCGGCCATGCCGTCGATGGGGCCCCGGTCATCAATGGCATTCCGATCGTCGTCAAGATGGCGGAGATGGCCGTGAAACTGCGGCGGCTCGCGGGCCTCGGCGTAAGCCGCGTCTCCGACTACGTCCAGCCGCCGATCGAGATCCTGGAAGAGTTCCTGGCCCATCCCAAGGGGCTATAAGGAGAAAGTCTGCGGGCGCATGTTGTTTGTGATCCAATACGCCGCGAGCTTGTGCTCGACCCTTTGCTGATGCTGAGGAGGTGCCGATGACGAGGTACCGCGGAAATGTCGAGGCTGTCCGAAATCTGGTTCGCGAGACGGAGGTTCATCGCGACGTCTACATCGACGATGAAGTCTTCGCGCTCGAGATGGAGCACCTGTTCGCAAACACCTGGGTCTATGTCGGCCATGATAGCCAGGTGGCAAAACCGGGAGATTACTTTGGCACCATGATCGGAGCACAGCCGGTTTTGATGGTCAGACACACCGACGATGGCGTGAAGGTGTTGCACAACCGTTGCCCGCACAAGGGGACGCGCATCACGACCGACACGTGCGGCAACACGGGGAAATTCTTTCGTTGCCCCTATCACGCGTGGACTTTCAGAACGGACGGCTCCCTGTTCTTTATCCCGCTGCGGAAGGGATACGAAAACACCGGACTTGAGCAGAGCCATGCGAGCGGGGGGATCAGTCCCGTCCGCCACGTACGGAATTATCGGGGCTTCGTCTTTGCAAAGTTGAACGACACGGGTCCTGACTTCGAAGAATTCTTCGGCGAGAGCCTCAGCAGCATCGACAACATGGTCGACCGATCCCCGGCCGGGAGACTCGAAGTTGCCGGAGGCGTGCTGCGCTACATGCACAATTGCAATTGGAAGATGCTGGTGGAGAACCAGACCGACACGACCCATCCGATGGTCGCCCATGAATCCTCGGCTGGCACAGCAATCGAGGTCTGGAAGAAAGCGTCACCCGGAGCCAAGAAGCCGATGGCGGTCGAAATCTACGCGCCTTTCATGGCGCCGTACGAATTTTTCGAGAACATGGGCATTCGCGTCTGGCCGAATGGTCATGGCCACACCGGCGTGCATCACTCCATTCATTCCGATTACTCGGCCGTGCCGGGCTATTTCGAAAGCATGGCGGCGGCCTATGGAGAAGAAGGTGCGAAGGCCATCCTGGACGAGAACCGCCACAACACGATTTATTTCCCCAACCTGATGGTCAAGGGCCCGATTCAGCTCCTGCGGCTATTCAAGCCGATCGCCGCCGACAAGACGCTGGTTGAGTCCTGGACATTCCGTCTCGTCGATGCGCCGGACATGCTGCTCGAGCGAACCCTGATGTACAACCGGCTGATCAACGCGCCGACATCGGTCGTCGGTCATGACGATCTCGAAATGTACGAGCGTGCGCAGGAAGGCCTGCGCGTCGATGCCAATCAATGGGTCAACGTGCAGCGACTCTACGATCCGTCAGAACGGCATGACGCCACGGCGGTGGCGAACGGCACCACCGAATGGCAAATGCGCAACCAGTTTCGCGCATGGTCGAAATTCATGACGTTGTCGATGTGATGGGGGCTTCCATGGAGGCACCTACCAATCAGCAACTTATCGATTTTGTCATCCACGAGGCGCGGCTGATCGACCAGCATCGGTTGGACGAATGGCTCGACTTGTTCACCGACGACGGGATCTATTGGATGCCGCTGGAGTGGGGCCAGACCGATCCAAAGCTGACGACCTCGCTGATGTACGAGGACAAGCTGCTGCTGACCATCCGGATCGAGCGGCTCAAGGGCAAGCGGACGTATTCGCAGAAGCCCAAGAGCCGGTGTCATCACGTCTTGCAGACGCCGCAGATCGACAAGCGAGATGAAGCCAACAACGAATTCGTGACCTGGACTGCGATGCACTACGTGGAAACCAGGTACGACGACCAGCAGCTCTACGCCGCCTGGGCGACCCACACATTGGCCGTCGTTGACGGCAAGCTGAGGATCAGACTCAAGCGCGTCGATCTCGTCAATTGCGACGCGGCGTTCGGAAACATTCAGCTTTTCATGTGACCGGGACGATGCAGCGAAAGTCCTATGAGGGCGCAGTTGCCTGCCTCCCGGTCACGATTCCTTATCGGCGATATTCCACGAACAGCGCGCAATGGTGGCTAGGCCGCGCACTGCATGAACTCATCAAGCGTGCGGGATTGCGGCTGAAGGATATCGATGGATTTGCGGTATCGAGTTTCACCGTGGGGCCGGATACCGCAGTAGGCCTCACGCAGCATTTCGGGCTCTCGCCGCGATGGCTCGATCACATTCCTTTCGGTGGCGCGAGCGGCATCGTGGCGTTGCGCCGAGCGGCGCGAGCGGTGCAGGCTGGGGACGCGGATATCGTGGCTTGCGTCGCCGGCGATACCAACCATGTCGATTCGTTCCGCAAGATGCTGTCAACATTTTCCCGCTTTGCGCAGGACGCGGTTTATCCCTACGGATCCGGCGGTGCCAATGCATCGTTTGCCCTGATCACGAAGCACTACATGAACAGCTACGGCGCCAAGCGGGAAGATTTTGCCAAGATATGCATCGCGCAGCGCGACAATGCCATGTCGATTCCGCACGCGATAATGAAGAAGAAGCTGACGTTGGATGAATACATGTCGGCGCGACCGATTGCCGATCCGATACATCTCTTCGACTGTGTGATGCCATGCGCGGGCGCCGAGGCGTTCGTCGTGTGCCGCGAAGACGTCGCCAAGTCGCTCAATCTGCCGAGCATCCGCATCCTGTCGACAATCGAGCGGCACAACGCCTTTCCCAACGATCCAGTGCAGATACGCGGCGGTTGGGAGCTCGATATCGGCGAACTGTGGTCGATGGCCGCCCTCACGCCGAAGGATGTCGATTTCGTCCAGACTTACGACGATTATCCCGTCATATCGATGATGCAGTTTGAAGACCTCGGCTTCTGCCCCAAGGGCGCGGGACCGGACTTCGTGCGCTCGCATACGCTGACCAACGATGGCACGTTCCCGCACAACACGTCGGGTGGCCAGCTCTCGGTCGGACAGGCGGGCGCGGCCGGGGGGTTTCTCGGGCTGGTCGAGGCCATGCGTCAGCTCACATCGCAGCCGCTTGGTTCGCAAGTGCCCAATGCCAATGCCTGCCTAGTTTCCGGATTCGGCATGATCAATTACGATCGCGGCCTGTCATCCTGCGCTGCCGTGCTTGCGAGAGCCGCGTGACCGAGCCGCTTGTTCGCCCAAGACGCAAGAATCCGCTCAAGCGGACGCGGCTGCCGCTGCGCCCGCAAGGCGTGCGCAGCCGGACCGCGCATGGGCTCACCGCCGCGGCGGCCGAGGGGCGCTTCGCATTGCAGATTTGTCTGGACTGCAACACCGTCATTTATCCGCCACGCGATGCCTGTCCGTCATGCTTGTCGGCGCGCCTACCATTCCGCGATGTCCCTCGCGGCGGCACGCTCGTCGCCGAAACGACGGTGCGGACAACGACCGACCCCTATTTTCGCGAGCGCACGCCTTGGCGGGTGGGGACCGTGAAGCTCGATGCAGGTCCGGTCGTCGTTGCGCATCTTCATGGCGATGCGGTGGAGGGCGCTCGCGTGCGGCTCGAGCTCAAGCTCGACAAAAGTGGCTCGGCGGTGGCGATCGCGCTGCCGGAAAAGGACACCGAGAACATGGCTGATGATCCGCATCTGCGTGAGATGACGTGCGATCCGAAGTTTCGTCGGGTTCTGATCACGGATGGCCGCACCAGCGTCGGGCAAGCCGTGGCCAAAGCGTTTTCCGATGCCGGAGCGGCGATCGTTTTTGTCGGAGTTGCGGATCCGTGGAAACCGTTTGCCGGGATGGCCGGCCTCCGCAAGATCGAACGCGTCGAAATCGTGCCGCTCGACGTGACCGACACCGAATCGGTGACCGAACTGGCCGAACAGAACGGCGCCCGCATCGACATCGTGGTCAATACGGCGGAACACATTCGCGCCGGCGGCGTCGTGGATCGTCATGGTCTGACGATCGCGCGCGAGGAGATCGACGTTCGCTATCTCGGCCTGCTGCGGCTTGCACAGGCCTTCGGCCCGCTCCTTCGTTCTCGCGGCGCTGATGGCGTCAATTCGGCCGCGGCCTTCGTCAATCTACTGTCGGTGCATGCGCTGATGAACTGGCCCGCCTATGGGAGCTATTCCGCGACCGAGGCGGCCTGTCTGTCGGCGGCGCAATGCATGCGCGCGGAACTGCGCCCGGGCGGGGTCAAGGTGGTGAACCTATTCTTCGGCCCGCTCGAGACGGAATGGTTCCAAACCGTGCCACCGCCGAAGGTGACGCCGGCGGCGCTCGCCAATGCCGTGGTTCGCGCGCTCCAGCGCGGGCTCGAGGACGTGTTTGTGGGCGATGTCGCCGAGGACATCCGGCAACGCCTTGCCGTCAACCCAAAGGCGCTCGAGCGCGAAATGGCGAACTAACGGGTGTCCTCATGACAGTCGATCTCATGGCGTTCGCGCGCGCGGTAGCCAACGGCGACATCCGGGTCATCGACCTGACGCAGACCCTGTCGCAGGAATTCCCGACCATCGCGCTGCCGCCCGAGTTGGGACAATGCGCGCCGTTCCGAATGGAAGAGGTGTCGCGGTACGACGAGCGCGGACCGGCTTGGTACTGGAACAACATTAGTCTCGGCGAGCACACCGGGACGCACTTCGATGCGCCGATCCACTGGATTTCCGGCAAGGATCTGCCGAACAACGCGGTCGATACGATCCACGTCGCGCAGTTCATCGCGCCGGCTGTCGTGATCGATTGCTCGAGGGAGTGCGCAGCCGACCCCGATTTCGCGTTGACGATCCCCTTTGTCGAGCGTTGGGAGGCGCGCCACGGCAAGATCGAGCCGCGAAGTTGGGTCTTGCTGCGCACGGACTGGTCGAAGCAGACCTATACGGATTATGCCGGACTGCGCGACGATGGCGCTCACACTCCGGGGCCGGAGCCCGCTGTCGTGAAGTGGTTCGTCGAACAGCGCGACGTGCATGGATTCGGCACGGAGACCATCGGCACCGATTTCGGTCAAGGGCAGCACTTCAATCCGCCGTATCCCGCCCATTTCTACATGCACGGCAAAGGCCGCTTTGGGCTGCAGTGCCTCACGAATTTGGATCTGCTCCCGCCCAAGGGCGCCGTCATCATCGCGGCGCCGCTGAAGATCAAGCAGGGGTCGGGCAGCCCGTTGCGCGTTCTGGCGCTGGTGGCGGGAGGAAATGTGTGACGGCAAAAGACTTTGCCGTGGTGACGGGTGGATCAACCGGCATCGGCGCGGAAATTTGCCGGCAGATGCTGGAGGCGGGCTACGACGTCGTTTCGCTTGCTCGGCGCAAGCCCGCTCAATCGCATGTGAGGCTGCACGCGGTCGAGGTCGATCTCATGGATCGCTCGGCGACCGAGCGCGCCGCTGCCGATATCGCTGCTCGCTTTCCGATTTCGCATATCGTGCACAACGCCGGGATAATCCGGCCGGCGCTGTTGCCCGATGTCGAGCAGGAGGATTTGCAGGCGCTTACGCAATTGCATCTCGGCGCTGCGCTCACCCTCGTGCAAGCCGCCTTGCCGGCGATGAAGCGAAATCACTTCGGGCGTATCGTCCTGATGTCATCGCGCGGGGCGCTCGGGCTGGAGACGCGCTCGGCCTATTCGGCGACCAAGGCCGCAATGATCGGGATGGCGCGCACATGGGCGCTGGAACTCGCGCCCGATGGTATCACCGTGAACGTGGTTGCGCCCGGGCCGATCGCGGACACCGAGATGTTTCGCAGCGTCGTTGCGAAGGACAGCGAGCGTGAGCAGGCGCTGGCGGCGGCCATTCCGGTGAAGCGGCTGGGCCGCAGCGCCGATGTCGCACGCGCCGTCATGTTCTTCTGCGACCGGGCTAATGGCTTCGTGACTGGCCAGACGCTCTA
>JAFAHL010000252.1 GCA_019237215.1 Hyphomicrobiales bacterium
GCAGCAGCTAGTGCATCTATAGTCGATGGTCTTATAAAAGCTAAAGGGTCTGCACTAAATTCGGCTGTGATAACCAAAGTGATGATTGATATATGGATTGGAGTTATCTCATTCGTACTTGCCATAGTGTGGACCTATAGAGTAAGAAAGCAATCGCAAACAAAAGTAACGCCACGAGTTTTGTGGTATAGATTTCCAAAGTTTGGTTCTCAAGTTTTATTTACTAAATCTATGTTTACTAATCTTGAAATTTATACCAACTAACATTAATCCGCTAACTCACGTTCCTGAAAAGGTACTTGAGTATATCTAGTTTGAAACGTCTCGTTCTATAATAGTTGGATATGGCATTTGTGAGATTTACAAATTTTGGATAGTATTTTGAAACCAATAGATTGTATTTTCCCTGTCTCCAGCATTCTTCTATAGCATTAAATTCAGACGAACCTTTTGGAAAATATATTACTTTTAGAACATCTTTATTTTGCTTTATGTATTCTCTTACCATGATAGAACGATGATGTTGACGTGCCCTATCTATGAATAATATTAGTTTTCCAAACTTCTTTTGCATCTGTATGAGATAATCCAGAAAGGTATATTGGTTAAAGGATTCATACTGGCGAAAGAACTGTCTTCCATTCATGCAGAGTGTACCAAATACACAGCTCCTTTGATGCGATCCAGTCATAGTTACAATTGGTCGTACTCTATGTGCTGTCCACATCTTCCTTCGGACCAAAGAATCATGGATAAAGATAGATTCATCAGCAACAGCAAGAGTGAATCCTTTAGATATATGTGAAATTATCCTTCTTGCCTTTTTCGAAACTTGTTTTTATCCTGATTTGATGCAGCTTTAACAAATTTCATTCTAGGTACTTTGAGACTAAAACCCCATTTGTGTAATAGTCTGTAAATATGGACTTCATGATACTTGACTCCTGTTCTTTTGTATATTAAATTCATTACTTCCTTAGCCATCCATCCTGAGTGATTTTCTGAAAGTTCTTTTCGTATTATGGCAGATGTTTCATCCGACACTTCTGGAGGCCTACCAGTTCTATGCCTATTCTCTAGTCCTCTAAGACCAACATTATCAAATCTCTTGAGCCATTTGTAAGCCCACCATCTAGATCTATGGAATTCCTTTTCAGCCACACTCGATGCTTCATTCTTATCTAACCTGACTCGTGTTATCAGCAAAATCCTCTCTCGTATATCTGCATCTCGCATTTTTATAGGCTGAGTTTAAAACCGCAGCAGAGATCAAAATGAATATCCAATGTATTCATAAACCTTCAAGCTAAATTGATTTCGAACTAGATCTTTAAACAGTTGTATCAAATTATGTTAGGCAGCCTAGATATTATTCATAACTACAAACTATGGGGTTTATCGTGTTGATAAAGGTCATGTTTCATATTCTCTACTAGGCTACGGGTTTCCCTTAAATTATTGAATTTATTTGCAACTACGCCTAATGAATTCAATTCATTTATCCACCAGCCATATCGTTCTGGATGTTCTCTTCTTGTCGCCATAACAACAAGGTCATAGTCCCGCATATAAGCTTAAGTTCTAGTGCTATATGTTGTAAGCAATTCAATCATAATGCAGTCATATCTACCCATAAAATAGGCGTATGAAGATTAGATGATGCATTAACTATAGCTTTAATTGACCAGCCTAGCTTAATAAGGGAATATTTACCCAGTTAGTAAATTGTTGAACTTCATTGGATTTAAATCACTCTGCTGAGTAAAATAGTAGATTATATTTTCCTGGATCATCTATAGAACTTAAGTCTAATTGTAAATTAACAGAACCCACGCCCAGATTAGGGTCAACAAAGGGTTGCGAGTAATTATTATTGATCCTACTAGTCTATAACCACCTGTTGATGACAATTGGTAAAGATATGCGCTCAATTTTCCTGCCGCTGATTCTACATAAAAATTCATAATCAGCTATCCTGTCTTTGTATTCGAATCAGCAAGTAATCCTTAAATAATGATTATGTTGAAACAGCTTTATCTTGAGGTAACAGTATAGAGAAGAACTCGTAGACTACCTATCTCCAGTTATAGACTGGCAATTGATTGATTAGGAAGTATTGATCCATACTCCTCTTAAAACATACGCTCAACATCTACATTAGATCGCCTTTTTGGACTATATGTCCCACAGTATGCAAACTGATAGAGGTCCATGGCAAACTTGAGTTATGTGGGGCAGATACTAGATGTAGTACTTCTAGCCCTTATAGTCCTTACAGAGAATTGTTCA
>JAFAHL010000254.1 GCA_019237215.1 Hyphomicrobiales bacterium
TCCATGTATTTCTTGATCCCATTGTATTTCCTGCGTTAAAATGGGCTCGGGTCGCGGCACGGCGTCAGCACTGCGTGATCCATAACACCGCAGCGCGATCCTCTCTCTTCCTGGGAGGCACCAGCATGACGGATGTCCATGCTCTCATGCGGGCGGAGTCGACCCCCGGTCCGCTGGTGATCCGCACCATCGGCGTGATGGATCTCAAAGACGCGCTGGCACGCGGAATGTCCGATTTCTCGGCCATGCCCACCCACGCGGTGTTTCTCTGCCTGATCTATCCGATCGTCGGTCTGATGCTGGCGCGGGTGAGCTTCGGACATGACGTCTTGTCCCTGCTGTATCCCCTTGCGGCCGGCTTCGCGCTCCTTGGTCCGTTCGCCGCCATCGGCCTCTACGAATTGAGCCGGCAACGCGAGCAAGGTCTCGACCCTTCGTGGCAGGACGCTTTCGACGTGCTGCACGTGCCGTCTCGCGGCGCCATTGCCGCGCTCGGCTTTGTGCTGCTGGCGGTCTTCGTGCTCTGGGTTGCCGTTGCAGAGGCTATCTATGTTGCAAACTTCGGCCGCGAGCCGGCGGCCTCGATTCCGGATTTCGTTCGCCAGGTCTTCACCACGCCCGCCGGCTGGATGCTCATCATCGTGGGCAACGGCATCGGTTTCCTGTTCGCGCTCGCGGTTTTGATTATCAGCGTGGTTTCATTTCCGCTGCTGCTCGACCGCGATGTCGGGGCGATTGAAGCGGCGCTGACGTCCGTGCGCGCCGTCGCCGCTAACCCCGTGCCCATGGCGATCTGGGGATTGATCGTCGCCAGTCTGCTGATCATCGGCTCCTTGCCGTT
This sequence comes from Hyphomicrobiales bacterium, assembly GCA_019237215.1. Taxonomy (GTDB): domain Bacteria; phylum Pseudomonadota; class Alphaproteobacteria; order Rhizobiales; family Xanthobacteraceae; genus VAZQ01. Next base: position 842 of record JAFAHL010000254.1, read on the forward strand.
CTTCGTCGGCCTCGCCGTGGTGGTGCCGGTGCTCGGTCATTCGACTTGGCACTTGTATCGCAAGGTTGTCGAGCCGGACCCGAGCGCGCGCCACGAACATCTGCCGGCGCCGAAAAGTGGGCACCGCTATGCCGCACAATTTCCGGCCGCTCTCTTCGGCGGCGAGGAGCCGCAAAGGCCACCACCGCTTAAACCGGTGTTCGAGCCGGCAACCGGTCGGTGGCGAGCTTCACGAACGGGCCGCCCAGAGATCATTCTCGCTGGCATCGCCATGGGAACGGTCTACGCTATAGTCGTAACATTCTTATGGGCCGAAGTGTGGACCGCACTGGGCGTCGTTTTCGTCGCTGCTCCCCTCCTGTTCATCGCCGCCATCGTCCTCGCCGCAAAGTCGTAGGGGGGCACTGCCAAGGTCCGCATCGAAGCCCTGCAGGCGGAGCTGGCCAAGCTTGAGGCCGTGGCGGGCGGTCACCGCGCTGACTTTGAACGCGAGCGCGATCGAGCCGACCGGCTCATGGCAGCGTTGAGGGCGACGGCCGATCTCATGGCGGCCAGCGAAACGGCCGCGCGGCTCGGAGGCGAGCTTACGGCCATGCGAGTAGTCGAGGGCGAGTTGGCCCTGCGAGCGCGGCCAGCCACGAGCACGGTGGCGGCGGTGCCCCTGCGGTGGCCGTGGTGGCGGCGGCCGGTTGACGCGGAGCTGCCGTGCCCCGCGTCAACCTTCGTCAGCCCGCCGCCTGTGACGAAGACGCGATAGGGGTAGACCACGGGCAATTGATGCCGCGCCGCAAGGGTGACGATGAATTCGCGGTGAATCAACGACGCCCCACTCACCACCACGATCAGGCCGCCATTCGGAGAGCCCGCGAATGCCGAGACGGCGCGTTCGATCTCGCCAGCGTCGGACAGTCCAATAGGCTTCAACTCGACGTCCAACGAGTTTGCCACGGCAGTTTACCACGACGCGGGGACGGCCGAGCATTACACGACCTGGCCGGGGTACTGTCTCAAAGCCCTACGCGTGAAACAGCCGCACCCGGCTCGCCTTCGCGCCGGGCGACGCGCGGTACGCCACGCCATAGCCAAAATGGATGGCACTCGGTAAAGTAAATCGCAAGGAACCACGCTAATTGCCGATGTTCTACCCATGCAGTACGAGCTCGTAATCAAACGGACTTTGCGGGAGGCTCAGGGCATGCTGTGGGCGAATTTGCCCCCAGCGAGCAACCTTCCCGATGCTCAAGCAGTCAAATCTCTCCGAGCCCTCGTACGCACGCCACAAGTGCATCAGGCGTTGAAGCGGGGCAACGACACCGCTCTTTGCTTCGCGCTCCGCGCCGTAAATCGCATCCTATCCGACGAAGGTCAGCCGAACACGACGATCAATCGGCTACGGGCCGTTCTGGACGAACCTGAACTTAATCGCGCCCTGGGGCAGAACTCCCGCATGATCCTCGGGCAGAAAAAACCGCCCGCTCGATGACCTCGCGCGCCCCACTCAAGCTTTTGCTGCGAGTGGCCCGTTTGATGATGCCCGTTAAGGCGGGGGCAACGGCGCGACC
>JAFAHL010000266.1 GCA_019237215.1 Hyphomicrobiales bacterium
GTCGATCGAGCCTGCGATCTCCATGGCATCGACGGCGAGCTCGATGTCCATGTTGCCTTTGACCTTGCGCCGGCCGGTTTGATCGACGAATTCCTTGGTCGCCTTGGTCACGACGCTGTAGCCGTTGTAGTCGAGCCAGTCGATCAAAGGTCTGATCGAGGAATATTCCTGGTCCTCGATCACGGCCGTGTAATAGAAGGCGCGCAAGAGATAGCCGCGCGACTGAAACTCGCGCAGGAGACGCTTGTAATCGATATCGAAACCGAGCGACTTCGCGGTGGCATAGAGGTTGGCGCCGTCAATGAACAGGGCGATTTTTTCCGTTTTGGGTTCCATGATTGCTCTCGCATAAGCTCATAAACTTCGAAAACCGGCCGCTGCGGACGGCGCGCGGCCGTCGCCTCGCAGTCCCGGATCCTCGGCTTATCGGGGCTGAGTGATCGTGTGCCGCTCAATTGCGGATGCACGCTCGCCGTGACAACCAATCCGAAAGTACAATGGTAAGGATCGCATGGCAGTTTCCTTGATCTGCCTAACAGAGCCATGCCGCAACGCCAAGGAAAATGTGATATGCGAATTTCGCCTTGCACTTTGGCGGCGAGATCGCTACCTAACGGCCACTTTTTCATGAGTTCCATTGCAGGAGCAACACGACCATGGCCCGTGTTACCGTCGAGGACTGCATCGACAAGGTCGAGAACCGTTTCGATCTCGTGCTGTTGGCTAGCCACCGCGCGCGGACGATCTCGTCGGGTTCTCAGATCACGGTCGAGCGCGACAACGACAAGAACCCGGTGGTGGCGTTGCGCGAGATCGCCGAAAAGACGATCTCGCCCGACGACCTCAAGGAGGAGCTGGTCCACTCGCTGCAGAAATACGTGGAGGTCGACGAGCCCGAGCCCGAGGCGGCCCCGCTGATCACGGCAGCCGGCGGCACGGTCGATGCCGACGATACCGAGGTTACGGTCGATCGGATGACCGAGGAAGAGCTTCTCAAGGGCCTGGAAGGCCTCACTCCGCCCGAGGAACAACCCGAGGAAGAAGAATAGGTTTGGGCGGCCTGACTTCGCCCCGGCGGCCCGGCTTCGGCCGGGCCGTTTGTTTTTCGGGGTTAACCGTCAAACGGCGCGCCTTGTGGCGGTTAAGAACCGTGATGATATCCTTGGGGTATGATGCCGGCCGATGATCCGCGGCCCTTGCTAGGATAACGATGGCGCGCTCTTCCACTGACCTGCCGCGCATGCAGAACCAGTCCAGGGCGCGTGCGCCCCTGGAGCGCAGTCTTAACATTGTCTCGCAAGTGTTTGAAAAGGCGGTGAAACAAAAGAAGCCGCCGGCGCCGCGAATGATGCGGCAATATGACCTGATCGAACGCGTCAAGCGCTACAACCCCAATACCAGCGAGGCGATGCTCAATCGCGCCTACGTCTACGCCATGAAGGCGCATGGCGAGCAAAGACGCGCCTCCGGCGACCCCTATTTTTCCCACCCCCTCGAAGTGGCGGCGATCCTCACCGATCTCAAGCTCGACGACGCGACCATCGCCGCCGCGCTTCTGCACGACACCATCGAGGATACGACCGCAACCCGCGCCGAGATCGATCAGATGTTCGGTCAAGACATCGGCGCGCTGGTCGAGGGGCTCACCAAGCTCAAAAAGCTCGACCTCGTCACCAAGGAAGCCAAGCAGGCGGAGAACCTGCGCAAGCTGTTGCTGGCGATCGCCGACGACGTGCGGGTGTTGCTGGTCAAGCTCGCCGACCGGCTGCACAACATGCGCACGCTCTCGCACATGCCGCCCGAGGCGCGCCGGCGCAGCGCCGAGGAGACGCTCGACATCTACGCGCCGCTCGCCGGGCGCATGGGCATGCACGAGATGCGCGAGGAGCTCGAGGATTTGGCATTCCGCGAGCTCAATCCCGAAGCGCACGCGGTGATCAGCGAGCGGCTTGACGCGCTTGAGGCGAAAAACGTCGGCCTAGTCAGCGAAATCGAGCAGCAACTCACGCGCAGGCTGTCCGAACGCGGCATCGCCGCCGAGGTGTCGGGGCGGCGCAAGCGCGCCTATTCGATCTGGCGCAAGATGGAGCGCAAATCCATCGGCTTCGAGCAGCTTTTCGACATTTTCGGGTTCCGGGTGATGGTGAAGAGCCTAGCCGAGTGCTACCAGGCGCTCGGCATCGTGCATACGACCTGGCCGGTGGTCCCGGGTCGCTTCAAGGACTACGTCTCGACGCCCAAGCAGAACGACTATCGCTCCATTCACACCACGGTGATCGGCCCGAGCCAGCAACGCGTCGAATTGCAAATCCGCACCAGAGATATGCACGAGATCGCGGAATATGGAATCGCCGCGCATGCGCTCTACAAGGACGGTGTCGGCTCGCCGACGGAGATGCTGTCGCGCGAGTCCAGCGCCTATGCGTGGCTGCGCCGCACCATCGAGCTGCTCGCCGAGGGCTCCAATCCGGAGGAGTTCCTCGAGCACACCAAGCTCGAGCTGTTCCATGACCAGGTGTTCTGCTTCACGCCGAAAGGCAAGCTGATTGCGCTGCCGCGCCGAGCGAACGCCATCGATTTCGCCTACGCGGTGCACACCGATGTCGGCAACATGGCGGTCGGCTGCAAGATCAACGGCAAGATCGCGCCCTTGGTCTCCGAGCTTGCCAACGGCGACGAGGTCGAGATCATCACCTCCCGGGCGCAGACCGCGCCGCCGGCGGCGTGGGAATCGCTGGTTACCACCGGCAAGGCGCGCGCCGCCATCCGCCGCGCCACCCGCGCGGCCGTGCGCAACCAGTATGCCGGCCTCGGCCGCCGCATCGTCGAACGGCTCTGCCAGCGCGCCAAAATCGTCTATTCCGACGAAAAGCTCCAAGGCGCGCTGCCGCGCTTGGCGCGATCCTCGATCGAGGAGGTGATGTCGTCGGTCGGCCGCGGCGAGATGAGCGCTGCCGACGTGGTACGCGCCATGCATCCCGACTACAAGGAGGAGCGCGACGCCGCCGTCGCGCAGCAGCCGAAGCCGGAAAGCGGCTGGTTCGGGCTCAAGAAGGCGAAGTCGGTCAAAGTGAAGGTGCCGGGCGAGCCCGGCGCGGCCATCCCGATCCGCGGCATCAATACCGACTTGCCGGTGCGCTTCGCACCCAATGGCGGAGCGGTGCCCGGTGACCGCATCGTCGGCATCCTCACGCCCGGTGAGGGCGTCACCATCTACCCGATCCAATCCTCGGCGCTCAAGGATTTCGAGGATGTGCCCGAGCGCTGGCTCGATCTGCGCTGGGACGTGGAGGAACGCACGCCGCAGCGCTTTCCCGCGCGCCTCGTGCTGCAGACCGTCAACGAACCTGGGTCGCTGGCCCAGGTTGCCCAGGTCATCGCCGAGCACGACGGCAATATCGACAATATCAGCATGGAACGCTCATCGCCGGACTTTACCTCGGTGACCATCGATCTCGAGGTCTTCGACCTCAAGCATCTCAACTCGATTATCGCGCAATTGCGGGCGAAGGACGTGGTGGCAAACGCCGAGCGGGTGAATGCTTAAGGTGAGGTCTGCGGCGGCGCTCCTCGACAAAGCTGACAATGCGGATCCCGGCAGTGGGTAGATAGGCGGCGGGCAACACGATCGGTTGCAAGAATGTCGGCTCCATACCTTCGCCTCGGCGTCAACGTCGACCACGTCGCCACCGTCCGCAACGCCCGCGGCGGACGACACCCTGATCCCGTGTATGCGGCGCAGATTGCGATCGAGGCCGGCGCCGACGGCATCACCGCGCATCTGCGCGAGGATCGCCGACACATCCGCGACGACGATATCGCGCGCCTCAAGGCGGACATCGCAAAGCCGCTCAATCTCGAAATGGCGGCAACCGAGGAGATGGTGCGCATCGCCATCGACACTCG
>JAFAHL010000270.1 GCA_019237215.1 Hyphomicrobiales bacterium
GTCGCAGCCGCGGTCCTGCCCATGATCGAGGACGTGACCATCCGGCCGATCCCGCCCAAACCGTCGCTGTTTCCGGAACAGATGGCGCCGCCGGCCGAACCGCCACCGACGCCGCGAGCCTTCATCCCGCCGGCGCCGGAGCGCACGCTCAATCGGCCGCGCCGCATGCCCGGCATCGACGAATTGCCGCGTCCGGCGCAGGCCGAGCTGCGGGCCAAGCTCGGTGAGGGCGAGGTCGATCACCCGGAGAAGCGCAAGGTGAGCCTGCTGCGGCGACTTGCTGCCGTGGGCCTTGGCCGTCGCGATGAGCAAGAGGAGGCAGAGAAAATGCCGGCGACCGCCCGGCCGGTTCGCCCCCCGGCCCCGCGGCCCCAAGATCGGCCGATGGATCGTACTCCCCCGGCGCCGCGGCCGGCCATGCCGGCCCCTCCCATGCCACGCGCCGCCGAGCCGGTCTCGGAATACGCCAAGCGCCAGCCGCAGCCCGGCCCTGACCCCCTGCTTCGCCAGGCATCCATGCCACCCATGCCACCCATGCCAAAGGCTGTGGAGGAAGATCAGCTCGACATCCCCGCGTTCTTGCGCCGGCAGGCCAACTGATGGTGCGGTCCCCCGGCGGTTCCGGCGCGAATCGCCGGGACTGCCGGGCGCTGGGTACGCTCGGCCCACGTATTTGAATACAAAGAATAATCCTTCATTTCTCGGCGAGGCGGCAATCATTGCGGGTGCCGCCGACGGCTCCAGGTTGCCCAAGAAAGCGCCATCACACCGCGCCTGCGCGACCCGCCGGCATGCGGTGGCGCGATTGCGGCGGCGTGGTGGTAACAGTCGGTAAAAAAGCGTGAGTTGGCCTTCCGCGCGACCATCGCTAAGCTTCCACCGTCAAAGGGGTTTTCGTCGGGGGACAAACGCGGTCGGAATCCTTGCCCGCGAGTCACGTATAGCGTTACCGATGGCAGGAATGCGATCGACGTCGCCCGTCTAATTGAGGCCGTCGCGTCCCGTTGACGCGCACGGCGGCGGGAGTGGCTGGGACGGGACTATGAAAGTCGCCAAGCAGACGACGCTTCGCGATCACACGGTGTTGTGCGGTGTCGGCATCCATTCCGGTTTGCCGGTCACGCTGACGTTGCATCCGGCCGATGCCGACACCGGATTGCGCTTCATCCGCACCCATGTCGATGGCTGGCAGGATCGTGAGATCCCGGCCGACATGAGCGCGGTCACCGCCACCGAATTCGCCACCGTGCTGGGCGACGCCTCCGGGCCGCTAGTATCCACCGCCGAGCACGTATTGGCCGCGCTCTCGGGACTCGGCATCGACAACGCCGTCGTCGAAATCGATGGTCCCGAGGCGCCGATCATGGACGGCAGCGCGGCCCCGTTTGTCGCGGCGATCGACGCGGTCGGTCTTGAGACGCTTGATCAACCCCGGCGCCACATCAGGGTCCTCAAGCCCGTGCGGGTGGTAAGGGGAGACGCGTTCGGAGAGATACGGCCCAACCCGCGCGGCTTCCGCGTCGAGGCGGCGATCGAATTCGAGCACCCGCTGATCGGGCGTCAGGCGTTGGCGATCGACGTGAAGCCTGAAACGTTCCGCCGCGACCTCGCGCGCGCCCGCACCTTCGGCTTCATGCGCGATGTGGCGTCGTTGTGGAACGCAGGCTATGCGCTCGGCGCCTCGCTCGAGAACACGCTGGTCGTGAGCGACAACCGGATCCTCAACCCCGAGGGTACGCGTTTTCCCGACGAGTTTGTTCGCCACAAAGTGCTGGACGCGGTCGGCGATCTGGCGCTGGCGGGCGGGCCGCTACTCGGGACTTACCGTTCGGTGCGTGGCGGCCATAAGCTCAACCATGCGCTCCTCTGTGCGCTGATGTCGGATGCAAGCGCCTGGACCTGGGTCGAGGGGGAGATGCCGCGGCCCGTACCCGGCCACGCCGAGATGGCCTCCCGCGTGGCGCCGGCCTTCGGGCCCGAAATGTCCTAAAGCGCAAGCCCTCTCAAGCCCTTTAAAGCCGTTCGGTCTGCCACATTCCGGGCGGAATGGCGGCCTATTTCCTTAGGCTGACAGGGATTTATTGGCGACGCTGGGGCGATAAGGGGAACCGGTTGAACCTCGCGTCGGGGACGGGATTCATCCGATCCATGGCTGGGCGTTCAGTCATCATCGGCGTTGAAGGCTGCGCGCGCGCGGCCGGGCGGTTTGCTGCCCTTGCGCTGGTGGCGCTCGCGCTCGGCGCCTGCAGCCTGTTCGACAAGGACGCCCCGATCGCTCCGGAGGAGCCCGCCGACAAGCTCTACAACGAGGGCCTCTACCTTCTGAACACCAAGAAGGACGCCAAGGCCGCGGCCAAGAAGTTCGAAGAGGTCGACCGCCAACACCCCTATTCGGACTGGGCGCGCAAGTCGCTGATCATGCAGGCCTTCGCCTATTACCAGGCGGGCGCCTATGACGACTGCATCAATACCTCCCGCCGCTACGTCACGCTGCATCCGGGAAGCCCGGATGCGGCCTACGCGCAATTCCTGATCGGGTCGTCCTATTTCGATCAGATGCCCGAAATCTCGCGCGACCAGGAGCGCACCGACAAGGCGGTCCAAGCGCTCGA
>JAFAHL010000274.1 GCA_019237215.1 Hyphomicrobiales bacterium
CGCGCCCGCATCCGGGGTCGCGCACGGCGCCTATGTGCTCGCCGATCCGCCGGGGGGAAAGCCTGAAGTGATCCTCATCGCGTCGGGCAGCGAGGTCAGTCTCTGCGTCAACGCTCACGAGGAGCTACTCGCGGAGGGTATCCGCTCGCGCGTGGTCTCGATGCCGTCGTGGGATATTTTCGAACATCAGCCGCAAGCGTATCGGGACAGCGTGCTGCCGCCCGACGTCACGGCGCGCGTGGCGGTGGAAGAGGCTTCGACCTTCGGCTGGGAGCGCTATGTCGGCAGATCCGGCCGCGTCATCGGCATGAAGACATTTGGCGCCTCGGCCCCGCTCAAAGAGTTGTTGCGAAAATACGGGTTCGAGCCCGAGCGCGTGACGGAGGTCGTCAAAGAGCTGCTCGGCAAGGACAAGAAGAGCTGAACGGCCCGCGAAACAGGCTGGGATGCGATGACCAAAACGCGCAATGTTGTCTTCCTATTCGACGTCGACAACACGCTCATCGACAACGATCGCGTGCAGGCCCATCTGAGCGAGCACCTCGAGCAGACATACGGGACCGCCGCCCGCGACAGGTATTGGGAGATTTTTGAACACCTGAGGAGCGAACTCGGATATGCCGATTACCTCGGCGCGTTGGAGCGCTACCGGACCGAAGACTTGCACCGTCCGGAGGTGCTGCGGATGTCGAGTTGGCTGGTCGACTACCCGTTCGCTGATCGCCTTTATCCTCGTGCGCTAGACGCGGTAAAGCACGTGCAGCAATGGGGGACCGTCGTCATCCTCTCCGACGGCGATGCCGTGTTCCAGCCGCGCAAGGTGGAGCGATCCGGTCTATGGCACGCATTCGAGAACCGCGTCCTCATTTACATCCACAAGGAGCAGGAGCTCGACGATGTAAGGCGTCTCTACCCCGCCGACCACTACGTCTTGATCGACGACAAATTGCGTATCCTGTCCGCGGTGAAAAAATTCTGGGGTGAAAGCGTCACGACCGTGTTTCCGAAACAGGGTCATTATGCGCTCGACTCCAAGGCGCTGGCCGAGTATCCACCGGCCGATATCGAGCTTGCCAACATCGGCGATCTGCTCAACTACGATTTATCTGCCTTCCTGCAGAAGAATTGAAAGACAGGCCTACGCGTACGCAGGGGAGCGAGAGGCGGCCACCTTCGCTTTGTCAGGGGCACACGATGGAGAGAACGCATGACATTCATGGTCAGGAGCAACAGTTTCAAGGACGGCGATTATCTCGCCAACACCCATATTCTCTCCGCTGACTTTGGCTTCGGCTGCGCGGGCAACAACCAATCGCCGCATCTGGCGTGGTCGGGAGCACCCACCGGCACGAAAAGCTTCGCCGTCACTTGCCTCGATCCGGATGCGCCCACGGGCAGCGGGTTCTGGCACTGGCTGGTGGTGAACATCCCGCCGAACGCAACCGAGCTTCCCGCCGATGCCGGCAATCCGAAGGCCCCGCAACTGCCACGGGGAGCGCTGCAGACCCGTACCGACTTCGGCACGCCCGGCTATGGCGGTCCGTGTCCGCCGGCGGGCGACCATCCGCACCGTTATTTGTTCACGGTGTTCGCGGTCGGGACCGACAGCCTACCGGTGACGGCGGATACGTCGGCAGCCGTGATCGGCTTTCAACTCCATTTCAATACGCTGGCCAAGGCGGCGATCATGGGCCTCTATAGGCGATGACCGTACCTGTGAAAGAGGTAGCGGCAGCGACCAGCACAGTGGAGCAAAGGCCCTCTGCCAGGATCACCGCGGCCGGAAACCGCTCGCCCAAGTCTCGACCTTAATCTTAATCCCGCATCAGCTTGTCGAGCGTGATCGGCAGATCGCGCACGCGTTTGCCGGTCGCATGATAGACCGCATTCGCCACGGCCGCCGCGGTGCCGACGATGCCGATTTCCCCACGCCTTTGACACCGAGCGGATTGATCTCGTCGTCCTTCTCTTCGACGAAGATGACGTCGATCGCGTGCACGTCCGCGCTCACCGGCACGTGATAGTCGGCGAGATTATGGCTCATGAAGCGCCCGAACCGGTGATCGGTGACGGTCTCCTCATGCAGCGCCATGCCGATGCCGCCGACCACGGCGCCGAGAACTTGGCTACTCGCGAGCTTCGGGTTGAGGATGCGGCCGGCCGCCACCGCGCTGACCACGCGCGTGACCCGGATGATGCCAAGCTCTTCATCGACCTTGACCTCGGCGAATACCGCCGAATGGGTTAAGTGCGAGTACTTACTGCGCTCGTTCGGCTCGGCGCTTGCTTCTTTTTCGATCCGGTCGGCTTTGCCGGCCCGCATCGCGTCTGCGACCGAGACCTCCCGGCTCGCTTCGTGCTTGTGCCGGATCTTGCCTTCGGCGAACACCACATCGTCGAGCTTCGCCTTGGCGAGCGGCGATGCCGCGATCTTCTGCGCCAGAGCGAGAAGTTCCTTTTGCACCGCCTGGCAGGCCGCGTGAATGGCAGAGCCGACCGATGAGACCGTGAACGATCCGCCTTCGACCGGCGCATCCGGCAGCGCCGAATCGCCGAGCTTCGCCGTGACGTTCTCGATCGGGACCCCGAGCATCTCGGCGGCGAGCTGAGTCATCCACGTATAGGTCCCGGGGCCGATGTCGGCGGTCGCGCTTGCGATCTCGACGCTGCCATTGGCGGTCAGCACCGCCTTGGCGCTTGCCGGCATCTGCATCGCTTCCCAGATGCCGGTCGCCATGCCCCAGCCGACCAGTTCGTTGCCATCGCGCATCGAGCGCGGCTGCGGGCTGCGACGGGACCAGCCGAACTTTTCCGCGCCCTGCCGATAGCATTCGCGCAGCTCTTTGCTGCTATAGCGGCGATCCTCGATCTGGTCCTTGTCCGAGTAGTTGATCAGCCGCAGTTCGAGCGGATCGATGTTCGCCGCATAGGCGAGCTCATCCATCGCGCATTCGATGGCATAGGCGCCTTCCGCTCCGCCCGGCGCACGCATGTCGCAGGGAGTGTTTTGATCGAGCTTGACGAGCCTTCGACCGAGCTCGCTGTTTGCGCATTTGTAGAGCAGGCTCGACCAGTTGACCAAATCCCGCTGGAAATCCTCGAATTGCGAGGTCATGCTCACGGCGTCGTGCCGGAACGAGGCGAGGGTTCCGTCGCCACCGGCTGCAAGCGCCAGTTCGTGCACGTTTGCGGCACGATAACCGAGCGTGAACATCTGCTGGCGCGTCAGGGTCACCCGCACCGAGCGCTTGAGCGCGCGCGCCGCCAGCACGGCGAGCGGCAATTCATATTGCGGGCGCAATCCGGATCCGAATCCACCGCCGACATAAGGCGACAGCACGCGCACTTTGTCGCGCGGCATCCCGAACACGCCGGCAACGTAGTTGCGGCAGTTCTGGGGTCCCTGCGTCTTGTCGAAGACGGTAATGTGGCCGTTGCCTTCCCACACCGCCGTGGCCGCGAATGGCTCCATTGGATTGTGGTGCTCGATCGGCATGCGATATTCCGCTTCGATCCGCACGGCTGCCTGCTCGAACGCCGGCGTGGGATTGCCGCGCGCGACGAAGTTCGCCGGATCGCGCTTCGAGATCGCGCCGCGTTTGCGTTGGGCGTCGAAGTCTGTGATGTGCGGCTTGCGCTCGTATTCGACGCGGACCAGCGAAGCCGCAAATCGCGCGATCTCGAACTCCTCCGCGACGACCAGCGCCACCGGCTGACCGCTGAACAGGATTTTGTCGTCATAGAGCGGACGGAAGGGCGAGCCCGGCGGCGCGATCTCGTCGGTATATTTCTCGTGCGACGATGCAAGCTTGGGCCGATGCTCGTGCGTGAACACGTCGAGCACGCCGTCGACCGACAGCGCATCTGCGGTATGAATGCGCTTGATCCGTCCTTTGGCAATGGCGGACGAGACCACGAAACCATGCGCTAGGCCGGCCACGTTGTATTCGGCGGCGTATTTCGCAACTCCGGTAACCTTCGCGCGTCCATCGACGCGAGACGTCGGTTTGCCGAGATAGCTGGTTGCGGTCATGGCGCTCTCTCCGGCTTACTTGATCCGCTTATCCGCTTGCGATTGCGGGGTCCCACCCGCCGCCTGGGCCAGCGCACGCAGGATCGCGCGGCGCGCCAACTCGATCTTGAAGTCATTGTGGCCGAAGCTGCGCGCGTCTCGCAGCACGGTCTCAGCTGCACGCAGGAAATTTTCGCGCGTGGCCGACACTCCATTGAGCTGCGCCTCGCCTTGGCGGTCGCGCCACGGCTTGTGCGCGACTCCGCCGAGCGCCAGGCGCGCCTCTTTGATGGTGTCGCCCTCGATGTCGAGACCGACCGCGATAGAGACCAGGGCGAACGCATAAGACAGGCGGTCGCGGATCTTCAAATAGGTGTAGTTGGCGGCGAAGCCTTTGGGCGGCAATTCGATCGCCGTAATGATCTCGTCCGCTCGTAGATTGCTGTCGATTTGCGGCGTATCGCCGGGCAGGCGATGGAATTCCGCGAACGCAATGCTGCGCTGGCCATCTCTGCCGGTTGCCAGCACGCGCGCTTCCAGGGCGGCGAGCGCCACGCACATGTCCGAGGGATGCGCGGCGATGCAGTGCTCGCTCGTCCCCAGGATCGCGTGCATGCGGTTGATCCCCTCGATCGCCGAGCAACCGCTGCCCGGTTCGCGCTTGTTGCACGGGGTGGTCGTATCGTAGAAGTAAAAGCAGCGCGTTCGTTGCAGAAGATTGCCCCCAGTGGACGCCATATTGCGCAATTGCTGGGAGGCTCCGGCGAGAATCGCGCTGCTGAGCAATGGATAGCGGGCCTCGATGCGCGGGTCGTAGGCGAGATCGCTATTGGGAACCAGCGCGCCGATCCGCAAGCCGCCGTCTTGCGTCTCCTCGATGTTGTTGAGCGGCAGATGCGTGATATCGATGAGCCGCGACGGGCGCGCGACATTCTCCTTCATGAGGTCGATCAGGTTGGTGCCCCCGGCGATGAATTTCGCGCCCGGGTCCGCTGCAATCTGGCGCACGGCGTCGGCGACGTCGCTCGCGCGCGTATATCCGAAATTGTTCATCGTTTCGCCTCGCCGGATTTCCCCGTGGTTCTGCCGGACATGACGTCTTGGATGGCGGCCACGATGTTGGGGTAGGCGCCGCAACGGCAGATATTGCCGCTCATCAGCTCGCGAATTTCATCGGCGGTGCGCGCCTTGCCCTCGGCGATCAGGCCCGCGGCGGAACAGATCTGGCCGGGGGTGCAGTATCCGCACTGGAAGGCGTCATGTTCGATGAAGGCCTGCTGCAAAGGATGAAGCGTGCTTCCTTGCGCCAAGCCTTCGATCGTCGTGACCCGCGCGCCATCCTTCATGACCGCGAGCGTGAGGCACGAATAGACGCGCCGTCCGTCGAGCAGAACGGTGCAGGCGCCGCATTGGCCGTGGTCGCAGCCTTTCTTGGTTCCGGTAATGTCGAGATAGAGGCGCAGCGCGTCGAGCAGCGTGGTCCATGGCGCGATTGCCAGTTTGCGCTCCACGCCGTTGACATGAAGCGTGATCGTCGTTTTGGCAGGGACAGGATGTTTTTCCAATCGCTTGCGAGCCGTTGAGGATGGTCGAGCCATCGGGATTCTCCAGGGCGGCGCCGTCCGCCAAGTTGGATGCACCGGCGTTTCGTGTGGGAGAGGGGCTTTCGGATTCCGTCTTTCGGGTCATCCAACCATAGGCCCGCAAGTCGCCGTTCCTTGAATATGCCGCGCTACCCCCAAGGGCATATGACAACGAAGCGGCACACTCGAGCATCGTTCGCGGCCGGCTGTGATCAACGGAAGGATTGTTGAATTTGTTCCAATCAGGCGAGAAAAACGCGCGGCAACATCGCCATGCCCCGGTTGCATGCGCCGCCCAGCGTCGTCTCTGCTCGTTGGGTGCTCGGGATACGCCTCGTGGCTAGAGCATTGCGATTTCGCCGCTGCACCCTAACGCGTGGTGCTTCGGTCTGCAACGCGCGATGCTTCGGTCTGCTTGTTGGTTTTTGCTGTCATTATTCCAATTTTGCGCAAATGGCCCGCGATGTGCTTGGGATTGCGGTGTCGGCGCCACGGGGATCGTGGCGCGAACAAATATGGTCGCTGTCGGGTGAAACCGGCAGGAGGGTGAGCGTTGGCGCAGCGTCCGAACGCCGAGCTGAAGCGGCCGCGGGATACCGCAGCGCCCTCACGCGCCAACCGGCGCGTCGGGCGTGGCCGGCTTGGCACCCTCCCGCCAGATTGCGATGACAGCGGCCATGATCGCTGGTCCAACAAACAATCCGATCAGGCCAAACGTCTCCAAGCCGCCAAAGATGCCCAGCAGAACCCACAGGAAAGGCAGGCGAGTCGACGCGCCGATCAGCGCAGGGCGGACGAAGTGATCGGCAACGAAGACCACGATCGACGCGAACACAAGAAGTAAGACCGCCGCAGTGATGCGGGACTGGATGATGAGGGTGATGCAGGCGATCACAAACACCGTCGTCGCTCCGAATGGAACCGTTGCGAGAAGCGCGGTCGCGAAGCCGAACAGAACGGGGTGGCTCACGCCCGCTACCGCATAGGCGAATCCGAGCACTGCTCCCTCCGCCAATCCGACCAGCACAAGGCCGTTGACCGTTGCACGAATTGCAACGATGGCTTCCTCGCCGAGATGCTCCCCGGATGGACCGAAGAGACGATCGGCGATGATTCGGCTTTGGTTCGCGATCGTTGGGCTATCCCGATACGCGAAGAAAAGCGTCAGCAACGTAAATGCCAAGATCACTAAGCGGTTGACTGCTTCGCTGCCGAGGCTTCGCGTCCAGTGAATAAAGTCGAGCGATTCGGCCCGCCCCAAAAGCTCCTTGGCCGCATCCGGATCCGCCAGGTGATCCCGCCACCACGATGCGACATAGTCGCCCAGGAAAGGAACTTGCAGCACCCAACTCGGCGTGCCCAGGCCGATTTCCCTAAGCTCTTGCACCGTTCGGACAATGGCGACGGCCTCTCTCGCCATCTCGATGGCTAGAACGACGAGCGGACCGACGATCAGGATGCCGACGAGAAGCGTGAGTGAAATCGCGGCGCCCGACGTGGTCATACCTTTGCGGATCAGCCACTCGCGAGCGGGCCAGGTTGCAAGGGCGAGCACGCCGGCCCATGCAAGTGCGGGCAAGAGCGGCCGCAAAATCCAAACCGCGACCAGCAC
>JAFAHL010000563.1 GCA_019237215.1 Hyphomicrobiales bacterium
GAAGAGCCATTCGAGCGCGCGCTTGGCGTCGCTCCATTCCCACCAGCCATGCCGACTGCGCTTCTCTTCGAAGTCCGAGGCGGCGCGGGGACCCTCGTCGCGAATGCGCCAGAGGGCCGCCTCGGCCTCGGCTCTTCGTTCGGTCGCAAACACGCGCAGACCCTTCCAGCCGGCCTCGCCGCGGTCGGCCCTCGCCATCCGCCAGCGCATGAGGGGGTGCAATTCGAGCGGCAGAAGCGAGGCTTCATGAGCCCAATATTCGAACAGCCGGCGCTGGCGCCGGCCTCCCCAAGCGGACCTGTCGATCAGGGACCGGTCATACGGCCCGAGCCGCGAGAAGGCGGGCAAATAGTGCGCGCGGACCAGGATATTGACGCTGTCGATCTGGTGGAGGGAGAGCCTGTCGATGGTCCGGCGCCATTGCGCGGCGGTGACCTTCAACGGGCGCCGAGCGCCAAAACCCTGGGCCGCGAGAGCGATGCGCCGCGCCTCGGCCGACGAGAGTTGCTCCACGTGTCGTCGCCTCGTCTCGAGAGCCCGACCGAGACTAGAGCAACCCGCAATCAACGGTAATCGGCTTGCTTCCGCGCATTCGGGCAAACGGACGGGCGAGAGTGCGCGTTAGGGCAGGAAAGATGTTTCACGTGAAAAACTTACGAGCGAATCTTATCAGGATCTTTTTCGCGGAACGGGGGTGCGCCGGGAGACCGGCGAGGAGTATGAGGTGAAAGTCCTCTACGGTGAAGGTACGCACCGCACCGGTCCCGAGCCGTGCGCAGTCGGCTGCGCGGCCGGCGCGAAGCATCGGCAGGGGGAGGCGCAGGCCAGCCATTGAGCCGCGAAAGACGTATCCCGGGCACCGACGACGTCCCTGTGTCGGAAGGCGATGCGGACCGTCGCGATTGCGATAGGACGCCCCGGCCCGGCGTGGTCTTAGACCCTGGCATGCGCTCAAGCTCCTAGAAAGAAACTAGGCTCTATGACATTGATGGTCCATTGTGTTCGATTGCGCGCGTCATGCGGCTCTGGCGGTTGGTTGGACGGTCACTTCGTAGCCGAGTCTGGCGATCTGGCGGACGAGGCGGCCGACTTTCGCTTCGGGGGATCGGCGGTCGAAATAGTCGGCGCCGAGGTCTTGGTAAGCGGTTCCGTCGCTGAGCATGTGATAGATGGCGGTGAGGATCGAGGCGGCCACGGCGCAAATCGCCTTTTGCGGGCCGCGTCGGGCTTTGAGGCGCAGGAACTGCGCCCGGTAGTAGCTGGTTTTGGCGTTCTTGGCCGCCCACGCGCACTGGACGAGCGCGGTCTTCAACCAAGGGTTGCCCTTGCGCAGTCGGGTGCGCTTGCGCTTGCCGGCGCTCTCGTTTTGACTGGCGCAGAGGCCGGTCCAGGCGACCAAATGGCCGTCCGAGTCAAAGCGAGTCATGTCCGTGCCGATCTCCGAAAGCACGCTCACCGCCGACAGCCTGTTGACCCCGGGGATCCAGTCGAGGAGATCGATCAGGTCGGAAAATCGGGCCTTATCGGCCGGTCGCTCCGCATCCAGGCGCGCGACGCGGGCGTCGATTTCGCGATCGATGATCCGGATCGAAGCGTCGATCGCGTCCCATTGCCCTAGATGCAGCTTGAGCAGAAAGCGGTGCTGCTCGGTCAATCGCCCATGCAGCGCGTCATAGAGCTGTTTCGGCGAGGCCTTCACGCTGCGATGGGCGAGGGCGGCCAGTTTGCACGGATCGCGTTGACCTGCGATCATCGCCTCGATCATGCGCCGTCCGCTCGCGCCCATGATGTCGCTGATCACCGAATCCAGGCGAATGTTGGCCTCGGTCAGCGTCTTCTGGATGCGTTGAGCGTGCCGCGTCTGCTCGCGCGTCAACTGTTTGCGGGTTCGCGTCAGCGTGCGCAGCTCATGCAGCTGCTCGTCGGGGACGAAGCTCGCCTTGATCAGGCCGTAGGCGGCGAGGTCGGCGTTCCACATCGCGTCGTTCATGTCGGTCTTGCGGCCGGGAACCGCCTTGATGTGCGCGGCGTTGGCAAGAATGAGCTTGAAGTCGCCGTCGCTCAGGATCTTCCACACCGGCAGCCAGTAGACGCCGGTCGCCTCCATCGCGACCACCGAGCACCCGCTCGCGCTCAGCCATTCGAGCAAGGCCAGAAGACCGTCAGTCGTCGTCCCGTACGTCCGGCATTCCCGCGTCGCCCTGGTCCCGGACATCGTGCGCACGCATGCAACGACGGTGTCCTTGTGAACGTCCAAACCGGCGACGCAATCATGGATCACGTCCATCGCAACCTCCTTGGGCAAACGCCGCCGGCAAGGACGCTTTACCAACAGGAAATCCTAGAAAGCAGGCTTCGGAGCGACCGCTCCTTGCGCAAGTCGAGGTCATCAAAGCGTCCCGGGTCCAACTCGCAAACGAGCTCGATGCATCAATGAGAGACCAACCTCTTGCCGTCGGCGCGAACACGCTACCGCGAAACTCCGGCC
>JAFAHL010000299.1 GCA_019237215.1 Hyphomicrobiales bacterium
TCGCGCACCAGCTTGGCGAGGTCTGCTGCGAACAGCACGTTGAAGATGGCGTCGGGCTTGGCGTCATCGATCGCCTGCACGACCGCGCCGGCATCGACCTTGCCGAGCGGCGGGGCTTGCTCGGTCACGAATTCGACGTCGGGCTGAGCCTTCTTGAGCATCTCCTTGAACCAGGTCGCCGCCGACTGACCGTACTCGAAGTTGGGATAGATCACGGCCCAGCGTTTCTTCTTTGCCGCGACCGCCTCGGGCATCAGCATCGCGACCTGCATATAGGTCGAGGGCCGCAGGCGGAACGTGTACTTGTTGCCGTTCTGCCAGGTGATCTTATCGGTCAGAGGTTCGGCCGCGAGGAAGAACACCTTCTCCTTGCCGGCGAACTCGGTGACCGCGAGCCCGATATGGGAGAGGAACGTGCCGGCGATGATGTTCACGCCCTCGCGCGTGACGAGCTCGTTGGCGACCCGCACCGCATCGCCTGGGCTCGCGCCGTCGTCACGCGAGATCACCTCGAGCTTCTTGCCGAGCACGCCGCCCTTGGCGTTGATGTCCTCGACCGCGAGTTCCCAGCCTTTCTTATAGGGCTCGAGGAACGCCGGCTGCGCCTTGTAGCTGTTGAGCTCGCCGATCTTGACTGTGTCCTGCGCGAAGGCTCCCGTGCCGAAACAAACGGCGCTCGCGGTGGCGAGGCAAAAGAGCTGGGTTCTGTTGCTCATGCGGTGCTCCACTTCGTGAGATTTGCAAGTCGCGCGCTCATTCGCTTGTCGACAAGTAGTGAGCCGGCCCGAACCCTTGTCAAGGTCGCTTGATCGCGCACCGATGCTGAAAAACGCAGCATCACCCGGGTCCGCCAACTCGTAGCCCGGATGAGCGAAGCGAAATCCGGGGCCCCGCATTTCGCCATAGCGCGTCGCTAAGGGCATTCACGCCCGTCGTCGACGGGCTATGGACGCGCGTAAACGCGCTTGTGGCTCATGCGGGCTACTGGACCGCCGCTCGATCCGCTCCCTCTCCCCGCACCGCATCCGGGACACGGTCCCTACTTGCGGTCGCGCAGGCGATCCATCAGCGACTTCTCCTGGCCGCCGTCGACCTCGATCTGGGTGCCATTGACCATGTGCATCAGCGGTGAAGCCAGCATCACCACGAGGTTTGCGACCTCCTCGACCTCGGCGATGCGACCGAGCGGGATCGAGGCCGGAGCAAGCTTGTCGGCCTCTTCGTAGGATAATTTCATGTCGCGCGACATCGCCGTGACCAGGCCGGCCCAGCGCTCGGTGCGCACCGGACCGGGATTGACCGCGCAGAAGCTGATGTTGTGCTTGCCGTATTGGCCGGCGAGCGAGAGCGTGAGGTTCTGCCCCGCGGCGTTGGCGGCGCCCGGCGCGATCTCCCAATACGACGGCTTGACGCCGTCGTTGCCGATCAGATTGATCACGCGGCCGCCCCCTTGCTTGACCATGATCGGCAGCACGTAGCGCAGGCAGCGCACGTAGCCCATGAATTTGAGCTGAAGCGACTGTTCCCAGTCGGCCTCGGACAGATGCTCGAGTACGCCGCCGGGCGAGGAGCCGGCATTGTTGACCAGGATGTCGAGGCGGCCGAGCGCCTTGTGGCCTTGCGCGACGAAATTCTTGGCATCGGCGTCCTTGCTGAGATCGGCGGGGATCGGCACGATCCGGCGGTTGGTTTCCCGCGCAATCTCGGCCGCCGCCTCCTCGAGCGGCTCTTTGCGCCGCGCGCAGATGGCGACATCGACTCCTTCGCTCGCCAACGCGCGGGCGATGCCTTTGCCGATGCCCGCGCTGCCGCCGGTGACCAGCGCGGTCTTGCCCTCGAGCTTAAGGTCCATGTCGGTCTCCTCCTGCGATTTGCCCTCGTGGGTCCGACTCAAGCCGGTTTGTGCGCGAGCCAGCAGCCCGCCTCCGCGGCGCAGAAGAGCTCGGCGAGCGCTGCGTTCACCGCCGCCGGTTCCTCGCTGTTGATGGTGTGGCCCGCACGCGGCACCACCAGAAGCGCTGCGGTCGGAGCCGTGCGTTTGATGAATAGGCTGCCGTCGAGACAGAGATCGTCCTCGTCGCCGACGATCACCAGCACCGGCACCGAGAACTGCTTGAGCTCGTTCTCCATCTCCCACAGCGTCGGCCGCTTGAGCTGGAGGTTGAGCATGGTGTGGGCGTGGCCCTCCGCCGAGTGCTCCGACAGCATGCGCGCGAACTCGCTCCAGCCGCGTGGATCTTTATTCTTGAAGGCCTGGCGCATCGGCGCATCGGCATATTTGGCGGCGGCGGAAACGATGCCTTCGTCGGCGAACATCTTTCCGGTCTCCGCCGCCATCGCCTTCATGGCCTCGCGCTTGCTCACGTCCGCGCACGAGCCCCAGCCGCAGCCGGCGGCGGTCACGGAGAGGCAGCGGCGCGGATAGCGAATGCCGACGTGCAAAGCGGTGTAGCCGCCCATCGAGTGCCCGACCACGTGCGCCTTGTCGATGCCGAGCGCGTCCATCACGGCGACCACGTCGTCGCGGGCGATGTCCTGGGAGTAGCGGGCGGGGTCGGAGGGCACGTCCGATGGCGGATATCCGCGCTGACTATAGGTGACGCAGCGGTGCTGGCGGCAAAAGTGACGTATTTGCGGCTCCCAGCTGCGGTAGTCACCGGCATATTCATGCACGAACACGACCGGCGTTCCGGAGCCGACCGTCTCGACGTGGAGCTTGACCCCGTCCCCTGCGGAAATTTTCGCCATTGCCGGCTTTTCGAATGCGCTGGAGCGCGATGCAACTTCGTTTGCGTAGGAACAAAATGCTAGTCGGGACATTGCGCGCCCGCAAGCTACGCAACGCCCGCGTCGGTTTTCAGCCGTGCATGATCGCCTTCGCCGCGTTGCCCACCGCCTCGACCTGGTCGCCGGTATCGAGAAAGGCGACGATGCGGCAGGGACAACCCTCGAGGCCTTGATAGCGCCAGGGAAACGCCCCGATCAGCGCGCGCTTGTTGAGCATGAGCTCGATGTCGCCGCCGAGGTTCTCGGCGTGCAGCAGCCCCTCCTGGAAGGCCCAGTTGTGAAATGGAAAAACGTCGGACGTGACCCGGCGTCCGGATCTCTTGTGGATGTATTCGAAGGTGCCGAAGAATTCGCCGGGAGTCTTGCCGTGCAGCTTGGTGAA